>JAUMDQ010000019.1:8519-13036 GCA_032121715.1 Flavobacterium sp. | reverse complement strand
TAAAACCTCAAATTCTGGATCAATTTGCTATTGGTTATTTTAAAAACATCAAAAATGGCGATTATACGTTAGAAGTAGAATCGTTTTACAAAACCGTAAAAAACAGATTAGATTACATTGATGGTGCCGATTTAATTGCCAATGAAGCCATCGAACAAGTATTACTTCCCGGAAAAACTCGTGCTTACGGATTAGAAGTTATGATTAAGAAAAACGTGGGTAAACTTTCGGGTTGGATTTCCTACACACTTTCGCGTTCAGAACAATTAACAGAAGGAAGAACGCCAATCGAAACTGGAATAAACAATGGAGATTGGTACAAAACAGGTTGGGATAAAACACATAATATTTACGTAACAGGAAGTTATAAACTTAATCAAAAATGGAGTTTTGGAAGTATTTTCACTTACCAAACTGGACAACCAGTTACTTTTCCAACGGCGCAATATCAATATCAAGGCATCAATGTTCCTGTTTACGGAAATAGAAATGAAGATAATTTACCAGCATACCATCGTATAGACGTTTCAGCCACCTTAAATCCAACCAAAAACAAAGGAAGAAAATGGCAAGGCGAATGGGTTTTCTCTGTCTATAATTTATACGGTAGAAAAAATGCGGCCTCAATCAACTTCAGACAAAATCAAGATACAGGATCAAATGAAGCAGTTAGATTATCAATTTTCGGAATGGTTCCAAGTGTTACCTATAATTTTAAATTTTAAGACGATGAAAAAACTATCGATATATTTCATATTATTTCTAAGTATCATCACAGTTTCATGCGAAGAAGTGGTAGATGTAGATTTAAATAAAAGTGAACCAAAACTAGTAATTGATGCTTCCATTAAATGGGAAAAAGGAACCTCAGGAAACGACCAAACCATACGTTTAACCACAACTGGTGATTATTTCAACAATACCGTTCCCGTGGCAAATGGTGCAATTGTAACTATTACCGATTCGAATTCTATTATTTATACTTTTCATGAAGATGGCGCAACTGGGAATTATAAATGTACTAATTTCAATGCCGTTTTGAATGAAGTTTACACGCTATCAGTAAGCTACAAAGGACAAACTTATACTTCTACAGATAAATTATATCCTGTGCCAACTATTACTACAATTGAACAAGATTTAGGAGGTTTTACAGGTGATGAAATTGAATTAAAATTTAATTTTCAAGACAATGGAGCCGAAGAAAATTTCTATATGGAAGAATATAAAGTACCTTTCAGACCTTTTCCTCTTTTAGGTGTTTTTGATGACGAATTTACCAACGGAAATGAAATGTTTTCTTTAATTATCGATGAAGATTTAGAAACCGGACAAAACATTAATTTTACTTTACACGGCATTTCAGAGCGTTATCACAATTACATGAACATCTTAATTGGAATATCTGGCGGATTAAGCAACGGACCTTTCAGCACGCCACCAGCAACTGTAAAAGGAAATATTATCAATCAAACTAATACTGTAGATTATCCTTTAGGCTATTTCAGATTATCAGAAGTGGATGTGAGAAATTATGTAGTGCAATAATTAATTTTAACTTTCAAGACGAAATGTGTACTTTTAAACTTTTAAATTAATAACTTACTATACTAACAATATGTCTTCACACCACATTGTTCGCGATGACCAAGAACCCGCTTTAATAATTGCAAATGGTTTAGAATGCGATAACGAATTATTAGGACAACTTTTAGAATGGTCGCCATTTGTAATTGTCTTAGATTCTGCCATAAAACGTGTGATTGAATTAGGCATTAAAGTAGATGTTTTATTAGGCGATTTTGATAGAAATTTCGATGCCCATTACTATAAAGAAAGCCATTATCCGATAGAAATTGTTCATACACCAGATCAAAACAAAACCGATTTAGAAAAAGCATTCGATTTTCTTATTGAAAAAGGTCATAAAGCAGTAAATGTAGTTTGGGCAACTGGCAAACGCGCCGATCATACGTTAAATAATTTATCCGTTTTAGCATCGTACCGAAATGAGTTAAAAATTGTTTTATTTGACGATCATTCCAAAGTCTTTTTACTATCCAATTCTTTCAAAAAATGGTATCCAAAAGATGCGATTATTTCTCTTATTCCTTTAGGGAAAGTGGAAGGCATCACAACAGAAAATCTATTTTACCCATTACAAAACGGAAGCTTAGAATTAGGTTACAGAACAGGAAGCAGTAACCATGTTACCGAAGATGGAATCGTATCTATAACTCATGAAAAAGGAAATTTACTTTTAATTGAAAGTTTCGAATAATATTAAAACTTAGACTTATTATAAACTGCTCAAGTTGTAACAAATGTTACAATATTACCTGTTTTTTTTCGTTACGTTTACATAAACAATTACAGATGAAAAAATTAATCGCCATAGTACTTTTGTTAGTAAATATTGGATTTGCGCAACAAACAGAAACTTTTACACAAAAATTAGAAACCGCTAAAGCAGAAAACAAAAATGTTTTACTTTATTTTTCTGGTTCAGATTGGTGTGCACCTTGCGTGAAATTTAAAAAATTCATAGTAAACACACCCGAATTTCAAACTTTTGCAACAGAAAATTTAATTATTTATAATGCTGATTTTCCACGACTTTCTAAAAATAAATTAGCGAAAGAAGTAGAAAAAGAAAACGAAACTTTAGCCGACAAATACAATTCAAAAGGCATTTTTCCATTAATATTATTATTAGACACTGAAGGAAATGTGATTAAAAAATGGGAAGAATATCCCAAAGAAACGGTTGAAGAATTTATTGGTAAACTGAAAAAATAATGCGCTACAAAAAGAATCTAAAATTGATGGGAAATCGGTTTGAGATTTCTATTTTGGCAAATGATGAAAATTTCGCCAATGCCAATATTGATTTAGCTGTAGCAGAAATTAGCAGAATTGAAAAACTACTCACCACATTTTCAACAGATAGTGTAACTTTTCAAATCAATGAAAATGCAGGAATTCAACCCGTTGTTGTTCCAAAAGAAGTTTTTGATTTAATTTTTCGTTGTCAAATGATTTCAAAAATGACACAAGGTGCTTTTGATATTAGTTACGGAAGTATTGATAAAAAATTCTGGAATTTCGATTTAAACATGACGTCTTTACCAGATAAAGATTTAGCAAAAAAAGCAGTTGAATTAATCAATTACGAAAACATAATTCTAAACGAAAAAGACCAAACCGTATTTTTAAAAAATAAAGGAATGCGAATTGGATTTGGTGGAATTGGAAAAGGCTACGCTGCAGAATGCGCCAAAAAAATATTACAACAAAACGGAATTGAAAGCGGAATTGTAAATGCCGCCGGAGATTTAACCGCTTGGGGATTTCAAGAAAACGGAGAAGCTTGGACTATCGGAATTGCCGATCCAAATAAAAAAGAAAGTGTGTTTTCTACTTTTAACATTACAAATACTTCGGTAGCCACTTCAGGAAACTACGAAAAATTTGTACTAATTGACGGAAAAAAATATTCTCATACTATTGATCCAAAAACAGGTTATCCTATTTCAGGAATTAAAAGTGTAACCATAATTGCAGAAAATGCAGAAATTGCTGATGCTTTAGCCACACCAGTCACCGTAATGGGAATTGAAGTCGGTTTAAATTTCATCAATCAAATTCCGAATATCGGTTGCATAATTATTGATGATTACGATAAAACATATAGTTCAAAAAATATAAATATTACCTAGATGAAAAAAATACTCATAGTAGTAACTTTAATAACTTTAGCAAGTTGTTCAGAAGTGAAAGAATATCAGAAATCAAAAATTAATGATTCTGATATGGAATTAGCTGCAAGAAAATCGGAGAAATTCGAAAACACTTTTATGTTATATAGAGAAGCTAGTTCTGGTGCCAATGGTGGAAAAACTGGCGGTGGTTGTGGTTGCAATTAATATAATATTCAAATGAAAAAACGTATCATATCAGCCGCATTCTTAGCTTTTTTATTATCAAATCAAGTAAAAGCACAAGAAACTCAAACGGATACAACCGCTTATAAAAAACAAAAATTAAAAATTGAAGAAGTCAATTTTATATCAAGTTATTATTCGCAAGATGGAAACAACTCTGCCGTAACGGGTGGACTTGGAACAGAAAAATTGACAGATATTGCAACAACTTTAGATATCAAAGTTTCTCGTTATAATAAAAATCAACACAAACAAACTTTCGGTTTTGAATTAGGAGTTGATTCTTATTCTTCTGCTTCATCAGATAAAATTGACCCAAGCACAATCACTTCGGCTTCGTATCAAGATATTCGCGTGTATCCATCATTAAACTACACGGTTCAAAACGAAGAAAAAAGACAAATTTTTAGCACAGGAATTTCTGCTTCTGCAGAATTTGATTACTTCTCACTTGGTGGAAATGTTGGTTTTGGTGTAACAGGACCACAACAAAAGATAGATGTGTTAGGAAATATTCAAGCATCAGATACAATTTCTTCTTTAAACTTTACAGGTACAAATGGATCAATAACT
>JAUMDQ010000019.1:3052-8509 GCA_032121715.1 Flavobacterium sp. | reverse complement strand
ACAAAAACAGAGAATTATCCCTAAAAGCGATGGCATTTTTCGATACTTGGAAAGTGATTTTACCAATTGAATTAAGAGATAATCCAGACCCAAATTATAAACAAGGCGATAGCAAACCAAGAACTTCTTACAACTTAGGACTTACATTCTCTCAAATTGTAAATAAAAATTTCCAAATGGCGTTTTTAGTCGATGCTGGTTATCAAGAAGGTTTGTTAGCTACGAAATTTAATCGCGTGTATTTTGACAACGCGAGTGTAAAATCGGAAAACTTACCAGATACACGTTTCAAATTACCAATTGGAATGCGAACCAGTTACTTTTTAGGTGACAACATCATTTTAAGAGGATTTTACAGATATTATTTTGACAATTGGGATATCAAATCGCATACGTTTAGTTTTGAACCAACCATTAAATTATCAGCGTTTTCATCACTTTCTATTCCATATAGATATTATGTGCAAAATTCTGCGAAATATTTTAAACCGATTTTCCAACATCAAACGGCTGAAGAATTCTTCACAAGTGATTACGATTTATCAGCCTTTTCAAGTAATATGATTGGTTTAGGTTATAAAATTACCGATTCAAATAAAGGTTTATTTCATTCAAAACATTTCAATAGTTTAGAATTGCGATATGGTTATTACCATAGAAATAATGGCTTAGCTTCACATATTCTGACTTTAGCAATGAAGTTTAAATAAAAAACAAAAGGCGATTTCAATTTGAAATCGCCTTACTTTTTACTTGGCTCTTTTTACTTGGCTCTTTACTAGCGAAGCTGTTCTTTATACATTTCAAAATTCGCCTTATCTTTTTCTGATAAAACGGGTTCATTTATAGGATATTGTTGTAATTCTTCCCACAAAATTTTTGCCACTAAATAACGCGCCATATCTTTATCATCAGCTGGAATAATATACCAAGGTGCATTTTCATTAGAAGATTTATTTAAAATTTCTTCGTAATACTTCATGTAATCGTCCCAACGTTCACGTTCTTTTAAATCGCCTGAAGAAAATTTCCATTGGTGGTCTTCGTCTTCTAAACGTTTTAGCAAGCGCTTTTTTTGCTCGTCTTTACTCATGTAAAAGAAAAATTTCATTACAATTGTTCCATTTTGAGAAATGTGTTTTTCAAAATTATTTATTTGTTCAAAACGGTTTTCCCAAAATTCGGGTTTGATATCTTCTACTTTTTCAATTCCTGGTAAATTTTCATTCAAAATATATTCTGGATGTACTCGAGTCACCAATAAATTTTCATAATGTGTTCTGTTAAAAACCGCAAACTTCCCTTTTTCGGGTAAAGCCAAATAATGACGCCATAAATAATCATGCTCTAATTCGGTACTATTAGGTGTTTTAAAACTATGCACCACAACCCCACGCGGATTAAATTCTTTAAAAACTTCCCGAATCAAACTGTCTTTTCCACTCGTATCCATTCCTTGTAAACCCAGTAAAACGCCATAACGATTATGCGCATACATAACATCTTGCCATTCACTCAATTTGTTTCGAAGTTGGTCCAATTCTTTTTCTTTTTTATCGTCATCCCAAAAGCTATCAATTTCTGTTTTATAATCCGATAATTTTATAGGTTTTGTAACTTTATAATCTTCTAAATTAAAATTTTCCATATTTTTACGTTTATTATTTGAAGCTATTTCCTGCTATCCGCTATATTCCCGAAAAAAATCGGGAGATGCCGCTACTATCAGGGCTAGGCTTTCGTTTTCAAAACATAAATATATGCAAAATTTTCAATTAACAGAGTTCTGTCACATTAAAGGAATTGGTTCCGCTTCAGGTTTAATTTATTATCAAGATGTACTTTTTGTAATTTCAGACAATAGCACTTTTTTATATCAATATGTAATTGATAAAGATGTGGTGCTGAAATTTCCATTAGTTGAAAATCCGCAAGAAAACATTGCCAAGAAAGACAAATTGGATTTGGAAGCCATAACGAGTTATGGGAATCAGATTTTTATTTTTGGTTCAGGTTCCACGCCACAACGAAACACCATGTTTTCTTTAAACTTAGAAAACGATGGGTTACATAAAAATGATTTGTCACAATTATATCTAATTTTAAGAGAATTGGCTTCTCTAAATGAAGACGAACTCAATATCGAAGGTGCGATTTGTGTCAATAAAACCATGTTACTTTTTCAAAGAGGAAATGGAGCAAATGGCAAAAACGGAATTTTCATTGTACCAGATAATCCAGAACAACCTCAAGGTTTTGTCGCTGTGAAACTTCCTGAAATTTCAAAAATTGAAACTACTTTTACCGATGCAATTTTAGTCGATAATTACATTTATTTCTTAGCTGCAGCGGAAGATACTATTTCGACATATGAAGACGGAGAAGTTTTAGGTTCGATTATTGGAAAAATGAATGCTGAGACTTTCGAAGTTATGGAAACACAAATCATTTCAATTTCTCATAAATTTGAAGGAATTACTTTATATGAAAACGATGAAAATGAAATAAAATTCTTACTTTGCGAAGATACTGATACTGATGTATTAGAATCAAAAATACATAAACTAACTATTAAAAAATAAGAATGAATCCAATTTTCAATCAGAACGTTTTTCTTGTCAAAGAACAAATTGGCATGTTTAAAGCTTCCAATAATTTCGACATATTTAATCCAGAAAACAATGAATTAGTTTTAACGTGTAGAGAACCCAATTTAGGTTTCTTTACCAAACTTTTCCGTTTTACAGATTACAAAAGAATGACTCCTTTTGATATTGAAATCAGAACCGCAACTGGCGAATTAGTCATTCAAATTAAAAGAGGGGTTACTGTTTTCCGTTCAGATATTGATGTCTTTGATGGTGGCGGAAGAAAAATCGGGGTTTTCAAACAAAAATTCTTCTCCTTCGGTGGCCGATTTGAAATGCACGATAAAAATGATAAAAATTTATGTACACTACAAGGTAAATGGACCGGTTGGGATTTTAAATTCAGTAAAGACAACAAAGAATTAGCCAATGTTTCTAAAAAATGGGCTGGTTTAGGAAAAGAATTTTTCACAAGTGCCGATAATTATGTAATTAATATTTCAGATGTAGCAGAAGACAATCCACTTCGTCAATTGATGATTGCCGCTGTTATGTGCATTGATATGGTATTTAAAGAATAAATTTTAAATAAAATTGTACTTTTATAATCGTAAGTTTCACCGCTTGCGATTTTTTTTTGAAAATATTTTAATGTTGTCCCAACCTTTTGATAAAAAATGGCATCTATATAAGAAAGCAAGTGTAATAATGATGTTAAAAATTAAAAAAGGAATTATGTTTATCTTTTTATTGGTTACTGTTTTTGTTAGTAGTGTTTCATGTTCTACTAAAGTAATTACAGGAAAATATAGAACAAACTTCAATACTTATGGAATGTTTAGCAAATCATTGATATTAGATTGTGACAGAAATGCAATTATAAATTTTAGCGGTGATATTATGCAAAATAATAATTCGTACGGTGTTTGGAAAAAAGACAAAGATACTTTAGTTATATTTTTTGATTCATTGTTAAACAAAAACAATAGATATAAAGGTGAGATTAAGTTTTTAATAAAAAGAAGTAAGCTTGAATATATGCCTTTTCCAAAATCAAAATATGATGAAATTATCAAATATTACAAATCAAACAAAATGAATTTAAAAGAATTTCCTAGCTATAAAAAATTAAATCAAACTCCTATGAATCATTATGGCAAAACTGGTTTCCAATATTATAAAAAAATTGAAAATACAGATTGTGAAAAATAATTTAAAGTCGTCCCAACCTTTTAGTAAAAAATGTCATCTATATAATAAACAAACATTGAACAACGAATTTTGAATTTCGAAACCTGAAACAAAATAAATGATTAACATACAACTCATACAAGCCTGCAAAAAACAACAGCGCGATGCCCAACGGCAAGTGTACGAATTGCTCGCACGCAAACTATACTACACGTGTTCGCGCTATTTGAAAAAAGAAGAAGAAATTGAAGAAGCCATGGCCGATGCTTTTTACATCATTTTTACAAAAATTGATCAATTGAAAGAAGAATTAGCTTTTGAAGGTTGGGCTAAAAAAATTGCTGTGAATCAGTGTTTGATGCAATTAAAAAAGAATGTGAATTTCAATTTGTATTTGGAAGATGTTAGTTTAAAAGAGCAACCTTTAACAGATGAAATGTGCGAATTAGAGGAAGAAGATTTACTCAACTTACTGAATTATTTGCCCGATGGTTGCAAAACGGTTTTCAGTTTGTTTGTAATAGAAGGTTTTTCTCATAAAGATATTGCTGAGAAACTTCAAATATCGGAAGGCACCTCAAAATCGCAACTCAACGTAGCAAAAACAAAATTAAAAGATTTGGTAAATCATTTTTATTATCAAAAAGTAAAGTAAAATGAACTCAGAAGATAAAATATATAGTAAAATAAAAAACGCTTCCCACAAAGGCGAAAAAGACTTCCCAGGAATGGATAAGGTTTGGAATCGTGTGGAAGAAAAATTGGATAACACCATTGTGGTGCAAAAGAAAAATACTTGGCAAAAACTAGCTATTGCAGCAACAGTTTTATTGAGTTTTTCTATCATTTACCAATTTGTGGCTAACGATGAAACAATTAAAAACAAAATCATCCATAACAATACAAATCCTGTAATTGTATCTAACGATTCTGTGAAGAAAATTATGGAGGAATCGAGAGAAGTTGTGGTGGATAATATTGATTCGAAAAAATCAACAAATGCTATCAATCCATATTATTCTTCTGGAGAAACTTCTGTAGAAAGTAGTTTATCTACTGAAGCAACGAAGTCATCAGATATTCTAATTGATGATTCTGCAATGAAGATGGAAGTAAAAGAAAACGATGTTGTGTTAGAAGAAAAAGATAAAATCATAAACGAGTTGAATAAAAACATAAGTACTGAAAACGAACTTAGTTTTAGAAATAGCGCGCTAAATTCTTCCAATTCAAATAATGGTTATTTAGCTCCAACCAAAAAATATAATGTAACTGTAACATCTCCAAAATCTAAGTATAAAGCAGCTAAATCTAAAGTTGCAGCAGCACCCGTACAAAAAAACAAAGACTTAGTGGTGATTGATGGTGTGGCAATGGACAAAGGTTATAATGCGAAAAAAGAATTAAACAAAATAAGCGCTGAAGAAGTGGCTGACACGACTTATTTGCCAAATCCATTATACATTATTAATGGAATAGAATATTCGGAAGAATCGTTATTTGGTAAAAATCCAACGAGTCCGTATGCACCTTTAGACAAACAAAAAATAACTTCAACTAATATTTTAGAACCTGCAAATGCTACAAAAATTTATGGCAAAAAAGGTAACAACGGAATTGTAATCATCACCACTAAAGACGGGAAACCGGCGGAAAAATAATCAACTAACATACTAAA
>JAUMDQ010000019.1:0-3042 GCA_032121715.1 Flavobacterium sp. | reverse complement strand
GCTTATAAATTACGCTTCTTACAGTGAAGAAGCACCAACAAATTCAATCCGTTTTTATATTTCTCAAGAAAAAACTGTTACTGGAACGGTGACTTCTGATGGTGTTCCATTACCGGGTGCTACCGTTTCTATTGCTGGAACTCAATTGGGTACACAAACTGATGCAGCTGGAAAATATTCTATAAAAGCTAACCAAGGAGATGTTTTAGAATTTTCTTTTTTAGGAAAAGACTCTAAGACTGTTACGGTTGGTGCTGGAAATGTAATTAATGTCGTTTTAGCAACTTCTAGTAACACAATTGAATGTGTTCAAATTGTTGGAGCAATGAGTATAAAGAGAAGTAAAAATGCTGTAGTTTCATCTCAAAGACAAGTGCGAGCTCAAGAAATTAGCAAATCAGGTAATTATAATGCTACACAAACTTTATCAGGGAAAGTTTCTGGTTTGAATATAAATACGAATTCAAATGGTGTTACGAATGATACAAGAATTGTTTTAAGAGGTAACAGAAGTATTTCAGGAAACAATAAGGCTTTAATTGTAATTGATGGCCAAATTTCAACAAGCGAAATATTAAAAAACATCCCACCTAATTCTATTCAAGATATGAATGTTATTAAAGGCGCTCAAGGAGCCGCTTTATATGGAGAACAAGGAGTAAATGGCGCAATAATAGTAAATACAAAAGATGATTATGGTGACTTAAAACTAAAGAAAAAAGTTGCAATTACACCTATTGAAATTGATACAGACGAATACGATTCTTTTGTAGAAAATCCTTTTGAAAATTCAGCATCTAATCCGCTTTCAACTTTTTCAATTGATGTGGACAATGCTTCTTATACCAACATTAGAAAATTTATTAATAACGGACAAACTGTTCCTAAAAATGCGGTTAGAGTGGAAGAAATGATGAATTTCTTTAAATATTCTTATGCACAACCTAAAAACGATAATCCTTTTTCAATCCATACGGAATATGGAGATTGTCCTTGGAATACCAATCATAAATTAGTAAAAGTTGGTTTACAAGGAAAAGAAATCCCTACAGATAATTTACCAAATTCAAATTTTGTGTTTTTAATAGATGTTTCTGGTTCCATGAGTGGAGAAAACAGATTGCCATTAGTTATTGAATCGCTAAAAATACTAACCAAACAATTGCGAAAAGAAGACAAAATTAGTATTGTGGTATATGCTGGCGCAGCAGGTTTAGTTTTACCAACTACTTCAGGAAATGAGAAAGAAAAAATAATTGCAGCGTTAGAAAAATTACAAGCTGGTGGAAGTACAGCTGGAGGGGAAGGTATTAAATTAGCCTATAAAATTGCGGAAGAAAATTTCATTAAAGGAGGAAATAATCGTGTGATTATTGCTACAGATGGCGATTTTAATGTAGGAGCTTCTTCTGATAATGATATGATTTCTCTAATTGAAGAAAAAAGAAAATCTGACGTATTTTTAACTTGCTTAGGTTATGGAATGGGGAATTACAAAGATTCGAAATTAGAAAAGTTAGCCGATAAAGGAAATGGAAACTATGCATACATTGACAACATGCAAGAAGCGAATCGTTTTTTAGTGAAAGAATTTAAAGGAAGCATGTTTGCAATTGCAAAAGATGTAAAAATTCAAATTGAATTTAATCCGAAACACGTTCAAAACTATCGTTTAATTGGTTACGAAAATAGAAAATTACGCAATGAAGACTTTACAAATGATGCTATTGATGCTGGAGAATTAGGAAGCGGACACACAGTTACGGCTTTATACGAAATAATTCCAGTTGGTGTGAAAAGTGATTTCTCAATTGATCCAATTGATTTGAAATACTCAAAAACTAAAACCGATAACGACGCTTTATCTAACGAATTAGCCACCATTAAATTCAGATATAAAAAACCAGATGGAAACAAAAGTATTGAAATTATTCAGACCATTGAAAACAATGTAGTAAACCTTGAAAACTGTAGTGAAGATTTTAAATTTTGTTCTGCAGTAGCTTGGTTTGGATTAAAACTTAGAGATTCAAAATTAGTAACTAACAAAAATAAAAGTGATATTTTAGCATTAGTAACTCAATCAAAAACCAAAGATATTGATGGTTATAGAAGTGAATTTATAAGATTAGTTGAAAGCGCGAATTAATTAAACCTAAAATAAAATGACAAAACTGAAATTTATAATATGTATTTTATTCTTAGCGAATTATAGCTTTTCACAAGAAGAAAAAAAACCTTTAAAAACAGGTTGGAATATTAGTCATAAAAATATTTTGACAAATAATCAAAGTGCTTTATTTGTAGTAAACGGAATTATTTTAGACAAAGTAGTAATGGAAAAAATTCCAACAAATAACATTGAAAGTTTGGAAGTTTTAAAAGATGAAAAAGCAACTTCGAGTTATGGTGAACTTGGCAAAAATGGGGTAATTTTAATTCGAACAAAAGAGATTTCTGTAGTTGACCTTAAAAACTTATATAAGCTATATCCAATTACTTTTGACTTGAATTTGAAGCAAAAAGTTAAAATAATTTCGGGAGAAATAACCGACTGTGAAAATGTTCCTTTATCAAATGTTCTTGTTCAAAATTTAAATACAAAAAAAAGTACTTTTACTGATAGTTTAGGAAAATACACAATCGATGTTCGTAAAAATGATATTCTTTCCTATTCAAATCAAAATTATCAATCGCAACGTATTCAATTTATTAAACAAAAAAAGATTATTGTTTCATTAAAAATGATACCAAGAAATGATAAAATAATTCTAAAAAAACCTGTAATCTATTTGTATCCAAAAGAAAAAACAGACATAGAATTAAGCATTAATTTTGAAGGAAAAATATTAACTACTTTTCCTAAATTAGAAAAGTCTTGGAAAGTAACAGCTTATAAAAACGGACAAATTTTTGATAAAAAAACCAATCGCTTTTATAATTCTTTATTTTGGGATGGAGAAATTTCTTTTCCAGCTTCGCACTATCAGTATAAAACTGGATTTGTGGTTGAAAAAGAAAACTTGACTTCTTTTTTAATTG
>JAUMDQ010000018.1:0-6331 GCA_032121715.1 Flavobacterium sp. | reverse complement strand
AAGCAGCATCAGCCACTTTATTTTGATCGATAAAAGGTTTAGTTTGAAAGGTTTTTAAGGAATCGTTTTTGACTAAATCTTGAATTTCATTAAAAGACAAAACGCCATCTACTTCTTTGTTTTTGGCAATAGAAGTCATCATGTTGTTCCAAGCTTTAAACGTTTCTGGTTTAAAAACATCGGAACTTTTAACAGCAAAAATAATCACATTGCCTTCTTCACCAAATTTCTTTAAAAAATCGGTGTAAGCAATATTATCTTTATGGTCGTTTGGTAATAAATTGGCTTCGGTTTGTGTAAAACGGATGTATTTCCATTGCGTCGCCATAAAAATGGTGAATAAAGCAATAAACAAAAGCACCCAATGTCTATTTCTTAAAAGCTTACGCGCTACAAAATTCCAAAAACTGGTGTTTAACCACTTCGTCATGATATAAATTTAGGGTGCAAAGGTAAGAATTATGCTGAAATATAGGTGTAATTTGAGTTAAAAGATGGGAATTATATAATTTTTTTTAAGCCTATAAGTCATATAGAATTGTTTTTCGAAAGCAGATTACAGATTTTAATTAAATCCCCAAATTCAAAGTAAACGATAATTTTATCGCAATATTTCTATCGAATTTTTCCAATTGATACGGGCCATATCGGTAATACGTAGACAATCCGAAGCCTTTGAAAATATTTTGGAGTTCTAAACCACTTTCATAAAAACCTCTATCCATCGTTTTAAACGCAATGCCTTGATGGTTTTCTGGATGTGAGAAATCACCAAAAGCGACTTTACTTCCTAAAATTAATGTAGGTTTGATGCTTTTTGAAATTTGTAATTTATTAAAGTAATGTTTCAATTGAAATAACGAATACCTGTCCGAATAAAATTCATTAAAATACATCGTTTCAAATGAGGTTTTATTGGCAAAAGTAATGCGACTTAAAATAGCTTCTCGATCTAAATTATTCGGCGCTACGCTGTATAAATGTGAAAGTGGCGCGTTGCCTAAACTCAATCCAGCTTGCAGTAAAAAGGTGGTTTTCTGACCTGATAAATGTTTCTTTTCCTGATAAATTCTAGCATCAATTTTTGTGAATTCGATGTTGTCACTAAGCAAATTCGGAATTGCATGCGAGATTTGTAAAATCACTTTCGGAAACCCTTTTTCGACTTCTAAAATTTCTTGTGGCGCTTGTAAAAACTTACTATTCGGCGACCATTCTAAACTTAAAGTCGCTAATGTTAAATTATACACTTTATACGTTTCATTTGGCGTATTGTATGCGTAATTGAACAATGGATTAATACGGGAGCGATTTATTTTTAAGGTTGTTTCAATTTTAGAAATGAATTTCGATTCGAAAGTCAACTCATAAGATTGATGGTTGTAAAATGTAGAAAGGTTAAAAGGTCTCGGATCGTAAAGTTTAAAACGTTTGTTGTCTGCTAAAAGTGTTAAGTCAGCAAATTCCGTGATATCATCTGTAAAGGAACCAGAAATCCAGGTATCTGTATTTTTAGACACACGGAACGAACTTCCAAATTGACTTTTAAAAACGCCGTCTTTTGTGCCGTAAGCGCCATAACCAAACAATTTAAAATAAGGTGAAAGTCGGTTGTTGGTAGAAATCCCTAAACCTAAACGGAAACCTTCGTAATTATTATATTTGAAAAGATCTCGAGCACGAATATCTACAAAACCAAACGGAATTTGTCCGTTAATTAATTTTTTTCCGAAGTAAATTTTTCTTTCAATTTTGGTTGCTGTGACCAAACTATCTAAAGCTTGATAGGTGTGTTGTGAGCGATTATCTAAAGTGTCATTCGCAATCGTATTAAAAAAAGCAGGATTCGTTTTGGTGGCACTTTTATCAATATGAATTTGATAATGTTGTTTTTTGGGTTTTTCTACAAAATTATATTCGGTGAAATTTCGGTTAATTTTAACATACAAATCATTCGAATAATCATACTTTTTAGAAGAAGTACTCGTCATGTTATCAAACTGAATGGTTTCGCCCAAAAAATCAATATTGTGTTTGCCTTTTCCTTTAGTTACCAATAAACTTTGTGAAATAGGAAACCATGATTTTCCATTATTAAACCAACTAAAAACAGTTTCGGTTTTTACATTGATAATGCTGTTGATAAGAAACGTGCTTTTGGTAATTGAAAACGTCTTTAAATTAACCGTTACGGAACCTTTTAATTTATTTTTTCTAATCCCTTTTTTCGATTCAAATTGCAATACAATTTCTTTACCTTTTTCAGTTGTGATTGTATCTATGATTTCGAATTTATATTTTAGAGAACCTTCATTAGTAAAAGGATTTTGGAACGTAAATTGTAAAATTTTTAATTGTTTTTTGCTTAAATCAAAAGGCATGAATTCTTGTCCTAATAATTCGTAAACGGGTTGTTTTAAACCTGCCATTTTCAAACCAATAATGTTTTCTTTTTTCTTGCCTTTTACGATAGAAATGGTAGAGACTTTTTCGGTTTGATACACATGTTGTTTGGTAATAATTTTCTTGAATTTATAACTAGAAGAATCAACAATAAATTTCGTTTTTTTCTTGTTTTTATAAATGGTATCAATACTTGCAGAAATAGAATCGGGATACGCAGAAACAATAGATTTTTCGTAAAAAGAATAACTAAAATCAGTAGCTTTTAAGTTGTTGTTGTTTTGAATTCTGATGATATTGTTTACTAATTTTTGCGTGTTTTCTTCCTGCTTTGAAGTCTTCTTTTGAGCGATTGACCCAAAAGAATATAAAAACACAAACACAAACAATATCCTCATTTAATAGTAAATTAGAAGCAAATATACAGATAATAAAAAAGCGTCCAATTTCTTGAACGCTTTAATTTTATATTTTGAAATTATTTCGCTTCGTTGAAACGTCTTGTTACTTCATCCCAGTTAATTACATTGAAAAATGCTTCTACGTAATCTGGTCTTCTGTTTTGGTAGTTTAAGTAATATGCGTGTTCCCAAACGTCTAAAGCTAAAATTGGCGCGCCACCACAACCAATTCCTGGCATTAATGGATTGTCTTGGTTTGGAGAAGAACAAACTTCTACTTTTCCACCTTTTTGCACACAAAGCCAAGCCCATCCTGAACCAAAACGCGTCGCTGCGGCTTTAGCAAATTCCGCTTTAAAAGCGTCAAATGAATCATAAGCAGCGTCAATTGCAGCCGCTAATTCACCTGTTGGTAAACCACCACCGTTTGGAGACATTACTGTCCAAAATAAGTTGTGATTGAAAAATCCACCACCATTATTTCTAACCGGCATGTTGTTCATATCTAAACCAGTCATAATTGCTTCAATAGATTTTCCTTCTAAATCTGTTCCAGCAATAGCAGCGTTAAAGTTTGTTGTGTAAGCATTATGATGTTTTGAATGGTGAATTTCCATAGTTCTCGCATCAATATGTGGTTCTAATGCATCGTATGCATAAGGTAATTGTGGTAATTCAAAAGCCATGATATATATTTTTAAATGATTAATTATAATTTTCAAATTTATAACTTTAACTTTGAAAATAAAAATGCATATAGAGTTATTTAACATCTTATAAACTTAATTAAATTCAAAATTGAAGCCACGAATTTTCGAATTTTTAATATTGTTTCACAGTAATTTTATTCGAATAATTGTCGACTATGTCGATTAATAATTTTTTAAATGATATTTTTACATTCGTGAATTCGTGGCAAAAAAAAACAACCAAAAAAATATGGCATTTCAACTTTATAACGCTTCAGCTGGTTCTGGAAAAACGTACACTTTAACAAAAGAATATTTGAAAATTTTGTTAGTGGCACCAGCCAATGATGCTTATAAAAAAATTCTAGCGATTACGTTTACGAACAAAGCCGTTGAAGAAATGAAAAGCCGAATTGTAGAAAGTTTAATTGCTTTCACAGAAGAAGAAGTTTCGGAAAAAACATCCGATTTCATGCAAGAAATTGCTTCTGAAATTAAACTAGATGTGCATTCTATTCAGGTCAAATCGAGAAAAATATTAAAGAATTTAATTCACAATTACGCTGCTTTTGATATTTCGACTATCGATAAATTTACGCATCGAATCATCAGAACGTTTACACACGATTTAAATTTACCAACCAATTTTGATGTCACACTTGATACAGATGAATTATTAAAAAATGCGATTGATGTTGTAGTTGCCAAAGCCGGTGAAGACGATCAACTGACGAATATTTTAATCAATTTTGCGAAAAATAAAACCGACGATGATAAAAGTTGGGACGTGACTTTAGATTTATACGAAGTTTCGAAACTGATTTTAAACGAAGAACACTTTTTTAATTTCGGAAAACTGAGTGATAAATCAGTGGAGGATTTTACTAAAATAGCCGAGAAAATCAAGCTGAAAATTGAAAGTAATAAATCAAAAATAAAAGAGAATTCTAAAAAGATTTTAGACGATTTCACTTCTCATAATTTAACCAAAGACGATTTTGATCGCGGGACTTTTTACAATCATATTGTGAATCTGTTTCACGAAAAGGCAACGGATTACGATTTTGTAAACACCAGAGAAATCACAGTTCCTAAAAAATCGAATAATTTAGAAGTTGTAGAAAGTTTAAGCGCTTCTTGGAAACAAAAATTGACAATAATTTACGCAGCTCAAAACGAAAATGCGTTGTTCGATTTGATTATCAAAAACATGATCCCGTTATCGTTAATCAACGTGATTTATCAAGAATACAAGCAGTTACAAGAAGACCAAAATGTTTTGTCGATTTCCGATTTCAATACGATTATTCACAACGAAATTAAAGACCAACCGGCGCCATTTATTTACGAGCGTTTGGGTGATAGATACCGTCATTATTTTATTGACGAATTTCAGGATACTTCGCAATTGCAATGGGAAAATTTCGTTCCGTTAATTGATAATGCTTTGGCGAGTGAAGATTTAGATGGTACGAAAGGTTCGCTAATGATTGTGGGTGATCCGAAGCAATCTATTTACCGTTGGCGCGGTGGAAAAGCGGAACAATTTATCGATTTAAGTAACGACGAAAATCCATTTTCGAACAAAGATAAACGCGTTAGAAATTTGCCAAAAAATTATAGAAGTTATTCGGAAGTGATTGATTTTAATAACCAATTTTTCCAATTTCTTTCTGGCGAATTTACGAATGAAGCCTATCAAAAATTATATCAAGAAACCGCCAATCAAGAAGTCAATTCGAAAAAAGGCGGATTTGTTTCAGTGAGTTTTTTAAATGATGATATTGAGATTAACGATGAAATTGCCGATGATGAAAATATTACCGAAAAAGACAAACAATATTTATCAAAAACCCTAGAAATTATTCAAAGTTCTATTGCGAACGGATTTGAATATTCGGATATCGTTTTACTTACTAGAAAAACTAGAAATGGTGTTTTGTTGGCGAATTTCTTAACTGAAAATAACATTCCAATTATTTCATCGGAAACGTTACTAATTCAGAATGCTTCGGAAGTAAAATTCATTATTAATTTCTTGGAATATTTAGATAGCGCGAACAATCAAGAATCGAAAATAAATTGGTTGTATTATGTGGCGAAAGAAAAAGTTTCCAAAGAAGAAATTCATGAATTTATTGTAAAAGCGAAAGATTTATCAGAAACGGATTTAGAAAAATATTTAGCCGATTTTAACTGTGCGATTTCATTCGAAAATTGTAGAAAAAAATCCTTATACGAAGCGGTAGAAAACATTGTCCACGTCTTTTTAAAAGAAAAAACCACGATATCTTATGTGCAATATTTTCTTGATTTGGTTTTGGAAAGAAACGTAAAATATCAAACCAGTATTGCTGATTTCTTGGAGTATTGGAAAAAAACGGGTTTTAAACAAAGTATTCCCTCGCCAGAAGGTGAAAAAGCGATTCGAATTATGACCATTCATAAATCGAAAGGTCTAGAATTTCCTGTCGTGATTTATCCGTTTGCCGATGATAGTTTAAATCCGAGAAGCAACAACATTTGGATTCCAATGGAAGATGAATCAGTTGATATGCCTCAAGCTTTGGTTAAAAATACAAAAGTTTTAGAAAAGTACAACGACACAACCAACGAAATTTATCAAACCAAATCGCAAGAAGAAATTTTAGATACGATTAACGTTTTATATGTTGCCTTAACACGTGACGAATAACAATTTCATATTATTATTAGTTATAAAGTCACTTCAAAAGGAGAAATTTCAACTTCAAAAACATTAGCGACGTATTTTATCAATTTCTTACAGCAAAAAGCGAATTTTTCTATCGAACAAAAAGACTATGTTTTTGGAGATTC
>JAUMDQ010000017.1:0-2964 GCA_032121715.1 Flavobacterium sp. | reverse complement strand
TAATTCTCTATTTTCAACATACGTCATAAATGGTAAATAACTTGGAAAATCTAAAGTAAATATCCAACCAGTTTCATTTTTCGATTTGGCTAAATCTGCAGCAGCTTCTTTCGCACCATCAGGTAAACCTTTTAAATCTGCTTCGTTGGTAATATGTAATTGAAAATTATTGGTTTCTGCTAACGTGTTTTCACCAAAAGTCAGTTGTAATTTTGCTAATTCGGTATCAATTTCGCGTAAACGTGTTTTTTTATCTTCGGAAAGTAACGCTCCATTTCGGGCAAAACCTTTATATTTTTTATCTAATAGAGTAGCTTGTTCAGTAGTGAGATTTAAATTCGCTCTGTTTTCATAAACTGTTTTTACTCTTTTAAACAAATCTTCGTTTAAAGCAATATCGTTTCCAAATTCAGTAATTAATGGCGTCACTTCTTGTGCGATTTTTTGCATCTCATCTGAAGTTTCAGCTGAATTCAAATTGAAAAACACACTTGATAAACGGTCTAATTCTTCTCCAGAGAAATCTAAAGCTTCAATCGTGTTTTCAAATGTTGGATTTTCGGTAGATTTGATGATGTTGTCAATTTCTAAACGAGCTTTTTCGATGTTCTGGAGGAAAGCAGGTAAGTAATCTTCCGTTTTTAGTATTGAAAAAGGCGCAGTATTGTGTTTTGTGTTGAATTTTTGTGTTAAAACCGACATATGTTTATGTTTTAAGTAATTTCTTTGAGTTTTATTATGAATTCGGAAGCCCTTATTTTATTGGGGTTTTGAAAATAATTTAATATTTTAACAAAAAAAGCCGATGAAATGCTTGTTTTTATCGACAAAGCGTATATCTTTGTAAAAGAAATCAAGCGAAATAGTCGCCCTTTTTTCCCCAAAAGAGAATTTTTTTTATAGTTGTCACTTAATTGTGAATAGATTTTTGGCCCCGATATTTTTATCGGGGTTTTTTATTTCTTCAAGTTTTCAGAAGCTTTTAAAACCGTATCGCGTAAGCCTTCTTTGTAAAAAATAATTTTATCCAACACACATTTATCTGAACTTCCAATAATTTGAGCGGCTAAAATCCCAGCGTTTTTCGCACCATTTAAAGCAACAGTTGCCACTGGAACACCACCTGGCATTTGCAAAATAGATAAAACAGAATCCCAACCATCAATAGAATTACTTGATTTTACAGGAACTCCAATGACTGGAAGTGGACTCATTGATGCTACCATTCCAGGTAAATGCGCTGCACCACCAGCTCCAGCAATAATTACTGAAATACCACGAGTGTGCGCGTTTTTACTAAAATCGAATAATTTTTCTGGCGTTCTGTGTGCTGAAACAATATCGACTTCAATTTCAATATCAAATCCTTTTAAAATATCTATGGCTTCTTGCATGACCGGCATATCCGAAATGCTTCCCATTATGATGGCTACTTTACTCATTGTTTTGTTGTTTGTTGTTTGTTGTTCGTTGTTCAAAATTCGTTGTTCATAGTTCGTTATTTTTGACTAATTACTGAACACTAATCACTCTAATACTATTCTTCACTTCTTCTGCAATTTTTCTGGCTTCGGTCATGTCTTCATTTACGATAGTTACGTGTCCCATTTTTCTGAATGGTCGTGTTTCTTTTTTACCATAAATATGAGGTGTAACACCATCAATTGCCATTATTTTCTCAATATTTTCGTAAATCACTGATCCAGAAAAACCTTCTTCACCTACCAAATTTACCATAATTCCAGCCACTTTACTATCTGTATTTCCTAAAGGTAAATTTAAAACCGAACGCAAATGGTTTTCAAATTGCGAAGTATAACTCGCTTCAATCGTGTGATGTCCTGAATTATGAGGTCTTGGAGCTACTTCATTCACTAAAATGTCGTCTGATTCTGTTTGAAACATTTCTACCGCTAATAATCCAACATGATTGAAAGCTTGTGAAACTTGTAAAGCTGTTTCAATAGCTAATTGTGCTACTTTTTCATCAATTCTAGCAGGACAAATTACATATTCCACCTGATTCGCTTCTGGATGAAATTCCATTTCCACAACAGGATAGGTTTTTATATCGCCTTTTGCATTTCGGGCTACAATTACCGCTAATTCGTTTTTAAAAGGAACCATTTCTTCCGCAATACATTCTACTTCTGGTAAATTATGTAAATCTATTGTTGAGCGGCAAATTTTCACACCATTACCATCGTAACCAAATTGGGCGCATTTCCATACGAAAGGAAATTCTAATTCGTCTTTCTCTAACGATTTTTTCAAATCATTTAAATCTACAAATCTTTGGTGTTTAGAGGTTGGGATGTTATTCTCCACATAAAAATCTTTCTGTTTTCCTTTGTTTTGAATTAATCGCAACGTTTTTGGCGATGGAAAAACAATATGACCTTCTTCTTCTAATGTATCTAAAGCATCTAAATTTACATTTTCAATTTCAATAGTTATGGCATCGCACATTTTACCAAATTGATAAACGGTTTCATAATCTAACAAGCTGCCGACGAAAAATTTATTTGCACCAAATTGAGCTGGCGCTTCGTCACTTGGGTCTAAAACAAGAGTGGTGATGTCGAATTTTCGGGTTTCAGTCAAAAGCATTTTTCCTAATTGACCACCGCCTAAAATTCCTAATTTAAAATCTGAAGAAAAATAATTCATTAGTTGTGATTGTTGTGTTTGCGCAAAGATACTAATTTGAAATTGTTTCGCCAATGGCAATTATTTTAGTTTTCTTAAAATGTCTTTTGCTGCTGCTTTGTAGGCTGCGGAATGATTGGGGTAATCTTGTGAAAGTATGGTTTTTAATTCTTCATTGATCCAAGGCTGTTTTTTGCCAAAATTGTATAAAGCTCTCATGGAATATGCTTTTGCTGCTACCTTTTCATCTTGAATTAACCAATCCAAACACGTTTCAATAATTTTGTTCTCTTGGTTTTCGGTTAATTTTATGGT
>JAUMDQ010000016.1:0-2229 GCA_032121715.1 Flavobacterium sp. | reverse complement strand
CTTCATTACCAGATGATGCTGTAGTTCTAACCTTTAATTATGATACTGGCGAACGCTATCTTTCTATAGAAGGTTTGTTCTAAAAATCAATAATTTATCGTAGAAATTGTATTTCGATTTGACTCGGAACAGCCCTTTCTACGCCTAATTTTAAAATAATTATGATACAAATAATCAAAAAAGGGAAAGTGATTTTGGCAGGAGCCGGCCCTGGAGATCCAGATTTAATAAGCCTGAAAGCATTAAAATATTTACAAACTGCCGATGTGATTTTAACCGACCGATTGGTGTCGCCAATACTAATTGAACAATATGCTCGCAAAGAGGCAGAAGTAATTTACGTGGGAAAACAATGTTCCAAAGGTATTTGGACACCACAAAAAGACATCAACGATTTGATGGTGGAATTTGCTTTGCAAGATAAATTGGTGCTGCGATTAAAAGGTGGCGATGCTTCTCTTTTTTCTAATGTGTTAGATGAATTACATGCGGTTAAAAACAACAACATTCCGTATGAAATTATTCCCGGAATTTCGGCTGCATTTGGTGCGGCTGCCTATGCAGGAATTCCATTAACGGCTAGAGAATATTCTAGAGGTGTCCGATTTTTAACGCTTTATGATTTAGATAAAGTGCAATACAATCAATGGAAAGATTGGGCCACAACGGAAGATACGTTGGTTTTTTACATGAGCGGACAACGGTTAGATGTGTTGTCAAAACAGCTTTTAAATTTCGGAATTGATACTTCCAAAGGAATTGCAGTTGTGCAACAAGCTACCACTCCAAATCAAAAAACAAGCGTATTTTCTTTTGAGGATATTCAGAAAAAATCTTTACCAGAATTCGAATATGTACCAACCTTATTAATCATAGGAAAAGTGGTGAATTTACATCATCAGTTTTCTTGGTTTACAGAAAAAAATACATCCGAATCTTATTTCGATAATCATAAAAATATTTACCAAAATGCTATCTGAAACTAAACTATCGTTATTACAACAATTGGCACAAAATGCTTCAAAAGAAGAAATTATCTGGACAAAAGGCTATTTAACTGGTTTTTTAGATCGAGTGGAATTGTTAGGTGGAACTACTGAAGGCAATACTCTTGTTTCGGTAGCAGTAAAACCTTTAATTATTTATGGAACGGAAACAGGAAATTCTAAAAAAGTAGCTTCTAATTTATTGGCTTCCTTCAAAAAAAATAAGATTCAAGGGAAAGCGATTGATGTTTTTCAATACGATATCAATAAACTAGAAAAAGAAAGTTTGGTTTTGTTTGTCATGAGCACACAAGGCGAAGGCGAATTTCCTCAAAATGCCATTCCTTTTTACGAAAAATTAAAAGCATCAAATGCGAATTTAAGCAAAGTTTCTTTCGCAGTTTTAGGACTTGGAGATTCCTCTTATCCGTTATTTTCGAATGCTGGAATTTTATTAGATGAAGTTTTAGCAGAAAAAGGAGCAAAACGCTTATTACCTTTAGTGAAAGCAGATGTAGATTTTGCTGAAACGGTTGCAATCTGGGAATCAGATTTACAAAAAGCTTTCCAAAATTTGGGTTCAAATGTTACGAATGAAGTAAAACCAACAAATGCTTCAGTTGCTTCTACCAAGAAAAATTACTTTGGAAAAATTAGTCATAAAGTCGTGCTGAATGATGTAGGTTCGAATAAAGAAACTTATCATATCGAAATTGAATCAGATGATGAAATTAGTTATGAGCCTGGCGACGCATTAGGTGTTTTTCCAAAAAATAAAGAAGCAGAAATTCAAACCATTGCCATGTATTTTAATGAAGAAAATTATTCAATTCTTCTATATAAAAATGTTAGAGGTTTGTCTAAAAAATCATTAGAAGCTTTTTCAAAGTTGTTTGAAATTGAGATTATTGAAGAAAAAGCAAATCTGTTAGATATCATCCAAAAATACCAACCAAAAAAGGTGAAATTAAAAGAAGTTATTGCTTTGCTTTTGCCAATTTCACCTCGATTGTATTCGATTTCTTCTTCTTCGGAAGCGCATGACGGACAAGTGCATCTAACCGTAAGTCTGAATAAATTTAAAGTGAATGATGAAATAAAGTCTGGTTTAGCATCAGAGTTTTTAGCCGATTTTCCTTTAGACGAACAGCTGGAATTCTACATTCATAAGAACCAAAATTTCCGATTGCCAAGTGAAGAAACAGATATTATTATGATTGGTCCTGGAACCGGAATTGCACCT
>JAUMDQ010000015.1:20381-27405 GCA_032121715.1 Flavobacterium sp. | reverse complement strand
CAAATCAGCACCGTGCATTTTGCACAAACGGCGAAATGGCGGATCACTTACATCTTCCATTGGAGCAAGAAGTAAGGGATAATCGGGTAAAATGATGTTTCCTATTTTTGGCATGGTGCAAAGGTAAAACAAAGTTAGAAGTTAGAAGTTAGAAGTTAGAAGTTTTTTTTCAAACACATAGGCACATAGATTTTTGAAATGTATGGAGACGCTTCGCTTGAAATAATAGCACATAGAAAACTACATATTGAACGAATTTTGTAAAAAAGTCTTCTGAAAATGATAGTTGAATTCTA
Organism: Flavobacterium sp.; assembly: GCA_032121715.1. GTDB lineage: Bacteria > Bacteroidota > Bacteroidia > Flavobacteriales > Flavobacteriaceae > Flavobacterium. The sequence continues at coordinate 27,109 of JAUMDQ010000015.1, read as the reverse complement.
GCCCCGATAGCAGCGGCATCTCCCGATTTTTCATCGGGAATATAGCGGATAGCGGGACGTTTAGTCTTTTGAAAACTAATGTGCTGCTTCTAATTTCAAAACATTTAGATTATCTCGGAGCAATCCAACTTTTTGGATTAAGTGTGATTGTGTTTTGTGATAACGTAAATTTTAGAACAGAAAAACCTAAATTGTTTGATTTGATTTTTCCTAACGTTTGCTTTGTTGTTACTTTTTGTCCGCTTGAAACCGAAACGCTACTTAAATTACTATAAGATGTAAAGAAATCTCCGTGTCTGATCATAATTGTGTAGGTTCCCGTGTATTGATTTACCTGAACTCCAGAAACTTCTCCGTTAAAAACGGCTCTTGCGGTAGCGCCAGATTCTGATTTAATATCAATTCCAATATTATGAACATCTAAGGTTTTAAACTCTGGATGTTTACTATTCCCAAACGGAATGTAAATAGCGCCTTTTTCTGTTGGCCAAGGCAATTGTCCTTTATTGGCTTTGAAACTGTCTGATGTTAATTTACCTTCTGGTGTTAATTCAATTTTTGTAGAAGAAACAGGCGTTACTTTTACTGGTGTCGTAACACCGTTCTTTTTAGCCGCTGCTGCTTGTTCCGCTTTTCTTTTTCTGTTTTCGGCAGCAATCGCATCGTTAATCATTTTCTTGATTTTCTTATCGATAGCTTTACGCTCTTTATCCATTTTAGCAATTTCTGCTGTAATTTTTTTCTTGTCTTTTTGGATTAGTTTGGCGGTTTTTTCTTTTTCTTGTTTTAGTTTTTCGTGTTCAGCTTTGATTTTTGTTTTTTCAACAATCACCACTTCTTTTTCCTTTTTGTTGGTTTGTAAACTCGTAACCGCAACGCCTAATCTGGCTTGTTTGATTTTAATTTCTTCCGCTTGACGTTTTCTATAACCCGCATATTGCTTCATGTATTGCACACGTTTATAGGCTTGCAAAAAACTATTGGAAGACAACACAAACATAATTCGGCTTTGTTCTGAACGGCTTTTGTACGATTTCACAATCATTTTTGCGTAATCTTCTTTCATGATTTTCAAATCTCTATTTAACTTATTAATTTCTAATTGCGTTAAATAAATATTGTCATCTAAAATTCGAGCTTGTTTAGCTATGGTAGAAATTATTTTTTCAGAAATTTGAATTTGTGCGTTTTGACTCGCAATTTCTTTTAAAACAGATTTTTCTTTTTTCTTTTCGTTCTGAAGTTTAGATTTGGCTTCAGACAATTCTCTTTGTAATTGTTCTTTTCTTTGTTCCAACTTTTCTTTCTCGTCAATTTGCGCAGAAACGGACAAGGTAAAAAATACAACGAATAGGGTTAAAAGAAATTTGTTCATGCTAGAATTTTTTTTTGCGAAATTAATCTATTTTTATTTGAGAATAACCATCTGGAATAGAATAAGGATACGATAATGACTCATTAAACGTAATTTTTTTATATTCTACATCAATTTTCACCTGATCTTTCTGATTCGCTAAAATAGAAACACCAGTTGGCAGGAACATATTGTCCTGATTAGTGAAAGAGGGATAATTTACCATCACGTTTCTATTTTTAGACGTTTGGTTAATAAATTGCTTCTTTAATAAATAATTTGCGGTTTCAAAACTGAAGGCTTTTTCGATATCTGTTTTATTTTTCGATTTCAATTGAAATAAATTATCGGCAATTTCTGCGATAAATTCTTCTTTAGTTAAATTATCAATTGGTCTTCCCAAAAGTAAATTTTGCACTTTTTGAAAATCTAAATCGGTGCCTAACATTTTGGTTAAAATAGAATAATCACCGTCAAAATATGTATTGTTGTTTTTTTCGTAATAACTCACACGTGTTGGTGTAATTAAAGCTTTTGCCGCTGGAAATCCTAAAAATTTAAGGTTTATCCAAATAATTTCATCTTTTTTAATTCTGATCTCAGCACCAATAGAAATAGATTGATTTTTGTCTTCATAATCTGCTGAAGCACGAATAGAAGCTGTTTGAAAGCTCAATAGGTTTTCATAATGTTTTTGTATGACTTCTTTGGCTTTATTTTTTGATACTGTTTGTTCTGCGACTATTTGCTCCGCGACTGTTTTTTTAGTTTTGCACGAGGCAATTACCAATAAAACCAAAGTATATGTTATGTATTTTTTCATATTATTTTTTAGACATCTCGTCTAATCTTTTTTGATAAATTTGTTTCATTTTGGCATCTGATAATCCATCGGCGCAAAATATAAATTGTTTACAAAATCCGGCTTCTAAATTTGGATTATCAATTACATAATCGATTCCCATTTCTAAAAAGTCTTTTGCTTTTTTAAAGTTTTTTAAATTATTATTTCCTTTTCCGGCATAGTAATACAGATTCGCTTTGGTTGGAAATAAATCGATATATTCCTCTGATTTTTTGGCCATTTTTTCATATTGCTTGTTGAAATCGTAAATATTCAACAACAAATCTATGGCATCAATATCATTGACATTGGACTTTTCCATGTATTTTTGAGCCAATTCGAAATTATTTTTATTGTAAAAAAACTTTCCCAATTCTTTGTTGACATCCATCCCAACATTATTGTCGAAATAAGTTAACGTATTGTCAATTTCTGTCAGCAATTGCGGATTTTTTGTTGCGAAAATTAAAAACTCGTTTAATACTCTATGTTTAATTTTAAAATCGATTTTACTACTTTTCACTACTCTTTTATACGATTCTGTAGCTTTCGGAATATCGTTGGCATTGATGTAAAATTTAACTAAACTCACGTGTACTAAATCGGAATTTGGTATTTCTTTTTCTAGCAATAATGCCGTTTCAAATGCTTTTTCTTCTTGATTTTCTGTAGAAAATTGATAAATTAAATCGATATAATTTTGTTCTGCTTTTGGATTACTTTTTATTGCGGCTTGTAAGTCAGCAACTTTTGGCTTTACACCATTTGACATACTTTGAATTTGCATTTGGTAGGTTTCCATGGCTTTAGTCAAAGTTCCTTTGCTTTCAATATCGTCAATTACAATTTTGGCTTTATCAAATTGTTGTGTAGTCATGTACAACGACACCAAATCTTCTTTCATGTTCGCATCGAAAGTCACTAATTTTTCTACAATCGGAATAGATTTGTTGAAATTTTTAGTTTGATAATAGACATCGTATAAACCATTCCAATACCAACGTTGTTTGGGTTCTAAATCGACCGCTTTTTGAAACGCACTTTCTGCTTCAGTATAATTTTTTAGATTCAAATAATTGACACCTAATTGGTAGTGAACTTCTGGATTATTAGGTTCTTTTTGCAAACATTTCTCTAATGAAACAATAGCTTTATCATAATTTTCAATAGCTTTTTGTTTTAAAGCTTCATAAAAATTATTTTCGAATTCATTTTGCGCAGTTTCCACTTCTTCTGGATTAACTTGTCCGAAAGAAATTTGAAAAAAGAAAAGAAAAGCTATTATTTTTTTCATGTTTTGTTGTTACGCAGAGATGCACAAAGACTTACGCAAAGTACCGCAAAATTTATTATTTTATCTAAAAGATTACGAAAACCCCATACAATTTATGATTAGCAAAAATTATTCCATTGTTGAATAGTCACCTAAACTTACGCTAGTAAAATCGCCATTATAGTTTACGTGATTCCCAATCATAGCATTATCTAACTTTGCATTTTTGATGTGCGCGTGCGTTTGAATTAAGCTATTTTTGATTTTACTATTTTGAATATGCGACCCTTTTCCGATAGAAACATTTGGCCCGATAATCGAATCAATGATATACACATCTTCATCAATAAAACAAGGTTGAATGATTTGTGAATTATCTAAACGTACATCTACAGCAACTAGATCTTCACCGTCTTCTTGTAAGAAACCTAACATCCTGTTATTGGTATCAACCGTTACATCTTTGTTTCCGCAATCCATCCATTCGTCAACTTTTCCTGGTACGAATTTCATGCCTTTCGCCATCATTTGTTTGATACCATCATTAATTTGATATTCGCCCCCGTGAATGATATTGTTATCTAAAACGGCTTGCAATTCATTTTTCAAAACCGCAACATCTTTGAAATAGTAAATTCCGATAACGGCTAAATCTGATACAAATTCTTTTGGTTTTTCAACTAATTCTACAATTTCGTTGGCTTCATTTAAGTTGATTACTCCGAAAGCTTCTGGTTGATCTACTTGTTTTACCCAAATTACAGAATCGGCAGTCGCATCCAATTCGAAATCAGCACGGATTAATGTATCCGCATAAGCGATAACTGCTGGTCCAGATAAAGAATCTTTCGCACACATAATGGCATGACCTGTTCCTAAAGCTTCATTTTGATAATAAATAGTCCCTTTTGCGCCAATTTTAGTCGCAATTGCTAATAAATCTTTTTCTACAATTTCACCAAAACTTTCGTGAATGATAAACGCTACTTCATCAATTGGTTGATTGATTACTTTGGCAATATCTTCTACCAAACGGTGTACGATTGGTTTTCCAGCAATTGGAATTAATGGTTTTGGAATAGTTAAAGTATGTGGGCGAAGACGTGAACCACGACCTGCCATTGGTACGATTATTTTCATATATTAAATTTTTTAAACCGCAAAGACGCGAAGGTTTTTCGCAAAGTTCGCAAGGTTTTGTTTATTTGTTTAAGACGCTAAGTCTGTTTTTACTGAATCCTAATTACTGAAAACTGAAAACTTATTTTACTCCAGTACTACCAAATCCGCCTTCACCTCTTGAGGTTTCTGTTAGTTCGATAGTTTCTTGCCATTCGGCACGTTCGTGTTTGGCGATAATTAATTGTGCTATTCTTTCACCGTTTTCAATTACGAAATCTTCATTGGATAAATTTACTAAAATCACACCAATTTCTCCACGATAATCGGCATCCACTGTTCCTGGAGAATTTAAAACGGTGATTCCTTTTTTAAAAGCCAAACCACTTCTTGGTCGAACTTGTGCCTCATAACCAATTGGTAGTTCTATAAAAAGTCCGGTTTTTACTAACGTTCTTTCTAAAGGTCTAAGCGTAATTGATTCGGTTAAATTCGCACGCAAATCCATTCCAGCAGAAGCGTTAGTTTCGTAATTTGGTAAGGAATGTTGCGATTTATTTATGATTTTTATTTGCATTTTTATTATGATTTTATCGCGAAGACGCGAAGGTTTTTCGCAAAGTTCGCTATGTTTTATTTACTTATTTATGATTGGAAAGTCTAATTATTTTCGTTTGATAATTCTTAAAATTACTTCTTTTTCGTTTTTGTAAATATAATAACTAAACCCAATGATTGCAAGTATTCCGAAAATGTATGTTTGTCTTAAAATATCTACATAAAAAGAAATACAAGCTAGAGTTATGGAAGCAAAAAGGTAAGTTAAAATCTTTTTCATTTCGAAAGGAATTGGATATTTCTCTCTACCTAAATAATACGAAATGACCATCATACTCCCATAGGCACAAATGGTTGCAATGGCCGATCCTAAATAACTCATGTTAAATATTACGATTAGAACATAGTTTAAACTTAGTGTAATTAAGGCTCCAACTACTGAAATATAAGCTCCAATTATGGTTTTATCAATTAACTTATACCAAACTGATAAACTCGTGTAAATTCCTAAAAAGAAATTGGCAATAATGATTAACGGCACAATATTCATAGCTTCCCAATATTCAGGTTGTCTTACTAAAAAGAATTTCACTACATCCGCAAAAACTACCACCACCAATAAAATTAGTGAACCTAAAATTACAAAGTATTTAGTAACAGTTGCATAAGTTTGTGGCGCATTCGCATTTCCTGCTTGACTGAAGAAAAACGGCTCGATTCCCAACGTATAAGCAGTTCGAAATAAAACCATAAACAAGCCAATTTTATAACAAGCGGAATAGGCTCCAACCGCAGCTTTTGCAGTAGCTGGATCTAACCATTCTGACAATAAAATTTTATCTAAATGTTCGTTAATTCCGAAGGCCAAACCTGCGAATAAAATAGGCCAGCCATATTTAAGCATTTGTTGCCAAAGTTCTTTATTAAACAACCAATTCGGTTGAAAATAATGTGGCATAAACAACACAAAAGTGAATAAACTTGCAATTAAATTCGCTAAAAAAACATAACCAATTTGATAGTCTTCAAAGTAAAAAGTACTCCAAAATCCTTGCGGATTAGCATGTGCTAATTTTGGTAAAATGGCCAATAAAAACACGTTCAACAACATATTAATAATGACATTTGAGATTTTAAAAACCGAGTATTTAATAGGTTTTTGCTCTGCTCGAAGTTTAGAAAAAGGGATAATAACTAACGCATCGAAAGCTAAAATCCAAATGGCGTAGTTTACGTATTCTTTATCTACGTTTAATAATCCCGCTAATGTTTTTTGGAATAAAAGTGTGATGCATAAAAACAAAATCGTGCTCCAGAATATAGAAACAGTCGCCGTACTGATTACTTCTTTTTTATTTTCTTCTTTATGATAAAATCTAAAAAAAGCAGTTTCCATTCCGTAAGACAATACAATATTAAAAAATATCATATAAGCATACAAAATTGTAACCTCCCCATACATTTCAGGTTTAGGCATGTAATTTGTATGCAAACCCACCAATAAAAAACTGATTACACGAGGCAATACAGTTGCAATACCGTAAATAAGAGTTTGTTTTAAAAGACGTTTATTGGCGCTC
>JAUMDQ010000015.1:0-20371 GCA_032121715.1 Flavobacterium sp. | reverse complement strand
CAATTTTTATTTTTTTGTTAGAACAAAAATAGTTAATTATTTCTTGGTTTCGCAGACGGATACATTAACATTGGTAATTCTTTTACGTCGTCAATTATTATAAAACTTTCCTTTCCTTCTATTTTAAAAAACACTTTGGCTTGATTGGGCTTTAAATCCGTTTTTAGAGTTGGAGTTGGAACAGTTTCTTTCATATTATCAAATCTTCTGATAGAGGCTTGATAGGATAAATCATCTGATTTTGTAACAGTCCCTTCTCTTTCTTGAAATTGAATTTTCACCAATTCCATATTTGAAGGTAAACTTTTTAGTAAGGTAATATTTAAAGCGGTTCCACCGCCAGCGCCTTTTACACCACCTACCCAGTTTTGATAGGTTACTTTTTCAATATATTGTTTCGCTTCTTGACTCACTTTTTCTGACGAACATGAGTTCATATTGAAAAATGCTACTATAATTAAGACTATTATTTTCATCCTTTAATGATTTAAAATTTTAACAAAATGAAATCCTTTCGGGTTAAATCCGTGATTGATATAAAATTTTCCTGCTGCGAAATTGGTCGTAAACGCATCTAACACAATCTGATTAGCGTCAACTTCCTTAGCTATTTTATTTACTTCTTCAATTAAAATATCACCAATTTTTTGACCTCTAAAATCTTCATGAACCACAAAACTATCAATTTCAATATATTTACCAGACCATAATTTCGTGCCGATCCAAACACCGGTTAAAGCAATGGTTTGATTATTTTTTATTACGATTATTTGTTGGTAATTCGCTTTTAACATATCGTCTAAAAGCGTGCCATATTTTTCGATAGTAAAATCAGGATATAATTGTTTAATAATATCCAGATGTTTTAACATTTCTGCTTTTTGAGTTAAAATACGAATTTCCATTACTTTTTATCTAATAAATTTTCATTAAATAATTCTAAAATTCGCCTGTATTCATCTGTCCAAGAATACGATTTTTGAAATCCGTGCGCTTCGACAGGAAAAACAGCTAAATCCCAGTCTTTTTTTCCTAATTCAATGAAACGTTGCGTCATTCGAACAATATCTTGAAATTGCACGTTATCATCTACCATTCCGTGAAGCATTAACAATTTGTCTTGTAAATTATTAGCGAAATAAATTGGCGAACTTTTTTTGTATGCTTCTGGGTCTGTTTCAGGAAAATTTAAAATATTCGCTGTATACCCTTGATTGTAATGTGCCCAATCTGTTACTGAACGTAAAGCGGCACCAGCTTTGAATTCTCCAGGTTTAGTTAATAGTGCCATAAGAGTAATAAATCCGCCATATGAACCACCGTAAATCCCTACTCTATTCGAATCGATTCCTAATTTTTCTACCAAATATTTTTTCCCATCTAATTGATCTGATAAATCTTTTCCACCCATATGACGGTAAATTCCAGTTCTGAAATCGCGTCCGTATCCATCACTTGCTCGGTAATCAATATCCAAAACGGTGTAGCCTAAATCGGATAACATATTATGAAACATGTATTCTCTGTGATACGTGCTCCAATATTTGTGGGCATTTTGCAAATATCCAGCACCATGAACAAAAATGATGGCTGCTTTATTTTTATTTTCTGCTTTCGGATTGTAAACTCTGGCATAAACATCAGTTCCATCAGTAGCTTTAAAAGAAATGACTTCTGGCGTTTTCCAATTGTATTTTTTGAAGGCATTAGAAGTTGAAAACGTAATTTGCTTTAAAGTTGGATTCGATTTGTTGTCAGCCGTATAAATTTCCCAAGGTTTATTAATGTACGAATAACGTATCGCTAATTTGGTTTCGTCTGGCGACAATTCTATTTCGTATGCGCCGTCATTAGTTAGAATTGGGGTTTTATTACCCGAATTAACATCTAATTTATAAAATGAACGATTTCCAGGATGTGTTTCTGTAGTTGTAATGTAAAATGAATTAGACAATTTTGATAAAACTACCTCTCGAACTTCCCATTTTCCATTGGTTAGTTGGGTTTTCTTTTTCGTTTCTAAATTAAAGGTATACAAATGAGAAAAACCAGTAGCTTCTGATTGAAAATAAATGGTTTTATTATCAGCTAAAAACCCTAATGTTCCGTTACTAAAATTGTAACCTGGAATTCCAGGACCGCCAATCCAAGCTTCATCGTGTTCGTAATCTATTTCTGAAATTGTTGCGTTTTCTAAATTTACTTGGATAATCCAACGGTCTTTATTATCTAAACTTCTGGCTTCAAAAACAGCCAAACTCCCAGTTGTATTATACACTGGAGCTTGCATAGTTATAGCTTTTTCAAGCGGTTCTAAATTTTTTAATTTATCGTAGTCTTGATAATATTTTGGGAAAGTTTTTATTCCTGTAAGATTTGAAAAGGAAATCTGAAAAATCGTATCTTTTTCCACATTATACACATACATTTTGTGGTTGCTAATGTTATTAATCGAAACTTTTTCACGTGCCGATTTATTTTTCGTATAGCCATCGCTCGTAATAAAATTTTCGACTTTAGTTTCTTTTGAAATTGGATATTCCGATAATCTGTACGTTACAAATTTTCCATTTGGATTGATTTTTACAACTTCTAAAGTGTTTGAACCATAAAAAATCTCTGAAGGAAATTTTAATTCATTTTCTTCAGATTGTTTTTTATTCCACTCTAATTTAGCATTTTCTTCGTTTACAAATTGAAACAATTCCTTTTGCTGTAAGTTTAGAAAATTGTCTTTGTTGTTATCTGAAGAAGCCGAACCGCTTTTGAAATTTGTTAGTTGCAATAACTGAAAATTCACCACATTCAATTGAAAGATATTTCTATTTTGTTGAAAATAAATGATATTGGGATTGATACTTCTTTGAATAGAATTGATATTTGAAGTCGTTTGATAAATAATTTTATTTTCTTTTGTTTTTTTATGGAATGAAAATAAAGCACCTTGATTCGTATAATAGACGACATCAAATTTTTCTTGCCCTTGAAATTGAATATCTGAAAAATTGAATTCTGATTGCGGAAGTAACTTTGGCTCTGAAAAACCTTGTTGCCAATAATAGGTTTTATCACCTAATTCATTTTTTGGATTCCAATCGAAATAAATGGTTTTACCATCTACTGACCAACGTTGATTGGATGGTTGTTGTCCAATAAACTCATTCCCTTTCATGATTTCTTCTAATTGAAGATTTTGAGAAAATAAAGTCGAAGAAAATATAAATATGAATGCCGTAAAAAAATATTTCATAGTAATGGATTGGTCTGTTTCCACAAATATATAAAATAAAAAAGTCCCAATAAATTGGGACTTTAAGTATTTATAAAAATTAACGTATAATTCGCTTAAGAATTCATCTTTTAATTATTCAAAGCTTCTGCTCCACCAACAATCTCAAGGATTTCTCCAGTAATTGCAGCTTGACGCGCTTTGTTGTATGTTAACTTCAATTGGTTTCTTAAATCAGTGGCGTTGTCTGTTGCTTTATGCATTGCCGTCATACGCGCACCGTGTTCAGCAGCGAAAGAATCTCTTACCGCTTTGTACAATTGAGTTTTTAACGATTTTGGTATTAATTCTAATACAATTTCTTCTTTTGATGGTTCGAAAATGTAATCAGACGAAATTGCTACAGAACCTTTAATAGGTGCTAATGGTAAAAACTGTTCGTTTACAACTATTTGAGTAGCTGCGTTTACAAACTGATTATACACTAATTCAATTTTATCATACTCACCATCTAAAAATAAATGTGTTAATGATTGCGCTATTTCAGCAGTATTATCGAAAGTTAAATCGTCGAAAAGATCACTTCTGTTAGCAATTACATAATTTGATTTATGTAAGCCATCATTAGCTTTTTTTCCAATTGCAAAAACACCAACATTATCGTGTCCGTATGTTTCAGATAAAATTCTAACTTGCTTAATGACATTATTGTTAAGTGCACCACACAAACCTCTGTTTGATGTAATAGCAACTACTAAAACTTTTTTTACTTCTCTTTGAGTTGTATAATTAGCAGCCACATCACCTTCTAAAGAAGCGCTTAAACCTTGAATTAACTCCGTTAATTTTTGAGAATAAGGTCGCATTGCAGTAATAGCGTCTTGTGCTTTTTTTAATTTAGCAGCCGAAACCATTTTCATAGCAGAAGTGATTTGCATCGTTGATGATACAGATACAATTCTATTACGTATTTCTTTTAAGTTTGCCATTTTATTAATGTGTCAATTTGACAATTATCAATGTGCCAATTAATTGAATAATAGGCACATTGGCTAATCGAAAATTAATTAGTATTTTGCAGAAATTTCTTTTGCAGCAGCTTCTAATACATTTGTGATGTTATCATCAAATTTACCAGCTTTTAATGCGTCTAAAACATCTCTATGTTTTAAAGTTAAGAATTGAATATAATCTTTTTCGAATTCTTTTACTTTATTAACAGGAACATTTCTTAATAAGTTTTTAGTTCCCGCATAAATAATTGCTACTTGATTTTCAACAGCAAACGGATCATTTAAACCTTGTTTTAAGATTTCTACGTTACGTTTACCTTTTTCAATTACGTTTAAAGTAACAGCATCTAAATCAGAACCAAATTTCGCGAAAGCTTCTAATTCACGGAATTGTGCTTGGTCTAATTTTAAAGTACCAGATACTTTTTTCATTGATTTAATTTGCGCGTTACCTCCAACACGAGATACAGAAATACCTACGTTAATTGCAGGACGAACTCCAGAGTTGAATAAATCTCCATCTAAGAAAATTTGTCCATCCGTAATCGAAATTACGTTTGTTGGGATATATGCAGAAACGTCACCCGCTTGTGTTTCGATAATTGGTAAAGCTGTTAATGAACCACCACCTTTTACAATTCCCTTTAAAGAATCTGGTAAATCATTCATGTTTTTAGCGATATTATCATCGTTAATTACTTTACAAGCTCTTTCTAATAATCTAGAGTGTAAGTAAAATACGTCACCTGGGTAAGCCTCACGACCTGGAGGTCTTCTTAATAATAAAGATACTTCACGGTAAGCAACTGCTTGCTTAGATAAATCGTCATAAATAATTAAAGCAGGACGACCTGAATCACGGAAGTACTCACCAATTGCAGCACCTGCCATAGGAGCATATACTTGCATTGGAGCTGGGTCAGAAGCATTTGCAGCAACAATAACTGTATAAGCCATTGCACCTTTTTCTTCTAATGTTTTTGCGATTGAAGCAACTGTTGACGCTTTTTGTCCAATTGCAACATATATACAGAATACTGGTTGACCAGCATCGTAAAATTCTTTTTGATTTAAGATGGTATCTAAACAAACTGATGATTTACCAGTTTGACGGTCACCAATAACTAATTCACGTTGACCACGTCCAACAGGAATCATTGCATCGATAGCTTTGATACCAGTTTGTAATGGCTCAGTTACAGGTTGACGGAAAATAACTCCAGGCGCTTTACGCTCTAAAGGCATTTCATATAATTCACCACCGATTGGTCCTTTACCATCAATTGGCTCACCAAGTGTATTTACTACACGACCAACCATTTGTTCACCAACTTTTAAAGAAGCAATTCTGTTAGTTCTTTTTACATTAGAACCTTCTTTGATTCCTGTTGATGGTCCTAATAATACAACCCCAACATTATCTTCTTCTAAGTTCAATACGATAGCCTCTAATCCGTTGTCGAATTGGACTAACTCACCGTACTGAGCATTTGATAAACCATATACACGAGCAATACCATCACCAACTTGTAGTACAGTACCTACTTCTTCTAACGTAGCACCAGATTGAAAATCTGATAATTGTTTCTTTAATATTGCTGAAATTTCAGCTGGTTTAATTTCTGCCATTTTATATATATTTAATGGTATTTATTTAATATGTAAATTCTCTTTTTAACTGTTGTAATTTATTGGCAACAGATGCATTGTATTGTTTATCTCCGATTCTTAAAACAAAACCTCCAATAATGGAAGCATCTACTACATTAGTAATAGAAATTGTGTTTGAAGAAAACTCTTTCAACTTATTTTTAACTAGCACTTCTAATTCAGCAGTTAAGGGAACAGCTGTAGTAACTACTGCTTGTTCAATACCACTTGCTATGTCGAATAAAGTATTGAATTGTGTTCCAATAGCCGACAAAATTTCAAATCTTTTGTTTGCTAATAACAATTGAAACAAACCTTTAGTTTCCGCTTGCAAAGATGGAAAAATTTCGCTTAACGCGCTCATTTTTATCTCACCATTAACAATTGGGTTAGATAAAAAATCTTTTAATTCTTCATTTTCTTTGATGGCTGAAACAATAGTTTTCATATCATTATTTACAGCAGTAGTATTATTACTTTCTGTAGCGATATCTATAATTGCTTTTGCGTATCTAATCGCAGCTCTTGACATAACTTTAGATTAGTTTAATTTAACATCAGCTAACATTTTCTCTACTAATTTAGTTTGAGATTCTTTGTTAGATAATTCCTCTTTTAATAATTTTTCAGCGATTTCTAAAGATAATGAAGACACTTGATTTTTGATTTCAGCAACTGCATTATTTTTTTCGCTTTCGATTGTAGCTTTCGCTTGTTCAATCATTTTTGCACCTTGAGTTTGCGCTTCAGATTTAGCGTCAGCAATCATTTTTTCTTTGATAGCAGTCGCCTCTTTAATCATCGTATCTCTTTCAGCACGAGCTTCGTCTAATAATTTTTGGTTATCAGATTTTAAAGCCATCATTTCTTTTTTCGCGTTTTCAGCAGACAATAAAGCGTCTTTAATACCTTCTTCACGTTCGTTTACCGCATCTAAAATAGGTTTCCAAGCAAACTTTTTAAGTAAAAGGATTAACCCAACAAACAAAACTGTTTGCATGATAAATAAACCAAATGAAAATTGACCTAATAATTCTTCCATTATATATATTGTTTAATTTTAATTTTCAATTTAAACAATTGTTGTAACCAACCGTTACAACAATTGTTTTTTTTAATTATTTTACTGCGAATAACGCTGCAAAACCAATTCCTTCAATAAGTGCAGCTGCGATAAGCATTGCAGTTTGAATTTTTCCAGAAGCTTCTGGTTGACGAGCAATAGCGTCCATTGCTGATCCACCAATTCTACCAATACCTAAACCAGCACCGATAACGATTAATCCAGCTCCTACAAGGTTAAGAGTTCCTTCCATAATGTATATATATTTAATTAAACATTCAATTTATTAATGAGCTTCTTCGTGATGATGCTCTTCTTTAGCTGCACCGAAATATAATGCAGTTAACATAGTGAAAATATAGGCTTGTAATAAAGCAACTAAAATTTCTAATATTGATAATACAAAAGCCAACACGAATGATAATGGACTTCCGATTGGACTATTAAACGTATACATTAACGCAATGATACTCATTAAAACCACGTGACCAGCTAACATATTCGCATATAAACGAATCATTAACGAAAAAGGCTTAATAATTGTACCTAAAAACTCAATTGGCGCTAAAATGATTTTCATTGGAACTGGCACACCTGGCATCCAGAAAATGTGACCCCAGTAATTTCCATTAGCTGTAAAAGTTGTGATTAAGTATGTAATAATAGCTAAAGCAGCTGTAATTGCAATATTTCCTGTAACGTTAACTCCTAGCGGTGTTAAACCAAACATGTTTAAGAACCAAATAAAGAAAAACACAGTTAATAAATGACTCATGTATTTTTTATAATGTTTTTCACCAATATTAGGAATAGCGATTTCATCTCTGATATATAAAACTAAAGGCTCGAAAAATCTTCCAACTCCAGTAGCTATACCGCCATTTTTACCGTAAGACTTACCAAGGTTTCTAAAAATTACAAACATTAACAAAGCAACAATTAAAATCATTACAATACTTTTTGTTATAGAGAAATCGATTGGTTTCGTATTTGTAGTATGATGTTTTTCATCAACATTGAAAGTTCCTTTTGCATCTGTGTTATAAATCATACCGTTATGGTGATTTATTGCAAAATATTTTCCGTTTGATTCCGCAACAGCTTCACCATGATGAAATTCAGAAGACATAAAGAAATGTAATCCATCTTCCCATAAAATTACAGGTAAAGGAAAACCAACGTGTTTTTCATGGCCTGATTCTTTTCCGTAAGAAAACAAATGAAAATCGTGAGAATCTAATAAGTGATGTTGAATAAACTCAGCTCTTTCTTCTTGAGCTTTAACTTCCTCCGAAACTACTTCTTTAGCCGCACCACCTTCATGATTCATAACTTCTGCATGAGAAGCTTTTGCAACATGAGTAGTGTCTGCATTAGCGAAAGTAAATACTGGCAAAACAGCAAAAACTGTAGCGATAAATAACTGAATTGTTTTTCTTGAAATCAACATAATGATATATATTCTAAAAAATATTGTCCTTAAAATTTTTGCAAAGGTATATTTTTTCTTTAAATTACAATAGCACTAATTTACTTTTTTTATCAAATTATACAAAATAACATTTGTTTATTGTTTTTTGTTCAATATTCGCACTGTTATGATGGTTTCGATTAATAAAAAACATATAAAAATGAAAAAAACATTTAATTTTTCGATTTGATTATCCTTTGAATCTAAAATTGGCTTAATTATGAAATAAACAATTCCAGTTTTTATAAATGTGGCAATCATAAAAACCATACCAGTATTGTCGAAACTTGTTTCAGAAACCTTTTTTACGATGAAAAGAATGGTTTTCGAAAAAATAAAAAACAAGACATACAAATAGGTGATTGAAAAATAAAAATGCTCTTGAGCGGCATTTAAACTTGGCAATAAAAAAACCAAACAATGAATGATATATAAAGGAAAAGCTAAAACAAAAAGTTCTTTAAAAAACAATAGATACTTTTTCATTATTTATCATTTTTATTTAACTGATTGACTTGACGAATCACATTATACATGGCTAAAAAAACTCCGACAACCGTGAAGATTTTTACATAGTTTTCAGAATGGTATTTCTCATCTAAATATTGACCTAAATAAGCAAACAAAAAAATAACTATTCCCATTTGTGCAGGAATACTTATCAACTGAATCCATTTATTTAATGGTTTATTTTTGTTGTTTTGTATCATGTTTTTTTTTGCCATGAAGACATTAAGTCACAAAGCTTTTTTGAAATTTATTTAGATTTCATTTCACAACTGGCTTCGAAAATCGCACCCGGCTCAATAGCTAATTTTCCAACGGTAACTTCTCCTGAAATTTTGGCTGATTTCTTAATTCCAAGTAATTCTTCCACCACTAATTTGCCGTTGAATTTTCCTTCGATATCAATATTTTTACAAGTAATATTACCTTCAACTTTACTCTTCGGGCCTAATACAATTTTTCCTTTGCAGGTAATATCACCAATTAATTTGCCATCTAAACGTAGATCAGCTGCGCAAACTATATTTCCTGTGATAGTAGTTTGTTCAACAATTCGATTTGTTTTTCCTAGTAAATCGTAGTCCGATTTTTGTTTTTTATCTAGCATGTTTTACTTGATTTTAGCCAAATATTCTTCTAAGTTTTTCTTGACTTGAACCACTTTATAATCTTCGTTTGAAATAATAATTGGTGTATCTTTCAACTTATAATCCTTGTGTTCTTTTAGATAATTACAAACCGATTCAGCCGTCATTTTATTTAGAATTCCGTGTAAAACAATCATGTTTTTTTCTACATTATAAATATCATTCGAAACTTTTATTTTAACATCACCTGATTCTTTAGCATATTTATTTAATTTATCCATTAAGTTTTTATGTGAAACTTCGTTCGGATATTTTGTCACAAAAACCAAATTAAAAGACTTAGGAGCCACTCCAAAATCTAACGCCTCTAAAGCCGGAATATCTGTAGTCAATATCGATTCTATTTTTTTTATTTCTTCCCCTTTAGGATAATTTTTTACTATTTTTTGCAAAGCTGTTTTGTAGGCGGAAAGTCCAAATAATCGGGCTGAAATTTTCGCTTTTAATACATCAAATTTAGCATTCAACTCATCGCCATCGTATTTTTTTACTAAAGCATCAACCTCAGTATTTGCTTCTCGAAACAACCCTTTTTCCACTTTAGCATATAGCGCATTAAATTCGGAATTTGCAGTAATATCAGCATTTATAGCAGTGTTATTAAATGCAGAAGCATATCTACTTTCAGGATACTCGGAAAGAATTTTTTGCTTATAAACAGTTGCTTTTTCACCATTTTCTGAACCATATAATTGATACAAATTGTAATACGTTGGCAAAATCAATTTACTTTCTGGCTTGTTCACTAAAATATCTTCAAAAGAAGTAATGGCTAATTTATTTTCTTTTAGTTTTTCTTTGAAAATTGAACCTAATTGGAAACGCGCATAATTTGCTTCAATAGTTAAACTATCTAACACTTTTGCGTCTTTTGGCAATTTATCAATATAGAATGCGGTTGTATATTTTGGCTCTAAACCTATTTCATTATTTTTATCTGGAGTTTCTTCTTCAATTTCTTCATCAGAATCAGATGTGTTTTGTTTATTCTCATTAGAAGTGGCAACCGATTTCCAATTGTCTCCTAATTTTCTATCACCCCATTTTTTCTTGAAATTTAACTTCCCTTGTGCCACTGTTGCTGGATTATAAAAATAAAAACTACTTTGCAAACCACCTGTATTAATAACAAAATCAGTTGGTGGTGTTTTTGTTACATTAGCTTCTGCTACAGGGTTTTTAGTAGTTGTAAGACCAGCAGGAGGAAAAGCACCGCCGCCTGGAGGCATCAATATGTTTTCAACTGGATCGTCGACAGATTTCATATCCTTTTTTGAATTTGGATTTGCAATACCCGAATTTTCTGCCATTTTTTTAGCAGCAATTGAATCTGAAACTTTTAATTTATCGATATAATCTTGATAATACTTAATTTTCTCTGGTGATGACATTTTCGAAACCATAATAACACTATCAGCTTGACTAATAATGTCTTGAAATTTGACAACATCTGTTAGGATATCTAGTTTCTTTTTTAACGGCTTAAACTCATTACTTTTCTCCGATAAATGAATTAAAGTAGAATCTAAATACTTTTTTGACGTGTGAAAATTTTTCTTTCTGTAATAGATATTTGAAATGTTTCTAAAGTTTGAAGCTGCTAAATATCTGTCGTTAGACATGTTTTTCAACGATTTGTTATAATTAACAATCGCTAATTTGTCATTTCCTTTTTTATCATAAAAAGTAGCTCTTTGATGATGAATTACATCTCTGAAACTTTTATTTTCAATGTTTTCAAGCAATTTATCTAATTTTTTATGAAATGCAATTGAGTCTCCCGTTTCAAAATCAAATTGTGTTGATTGTTTCAAATGCGAATAAATCGTATAATTACGAGGCGATTTACGTTTCATATCAATCACTTCTTGATACGCTACAAATGCACTGTCTTTGTAATTTAATTTCTCGTATAATTGCCCTAAAATAAAAGTATAACGTGCTTTTTCTTCTTTTAATTTTGTTTCTTTTTTCGAAATTTTAACCGAAGCGATGGCGCTATCTAACACATTTGTTGTAATATAAGCTTGAGCCAAAACTGCATGAACATCAGCTAAATCTTGTCCTTTAACTTTTTGACCTTTTAAAGTTCTGTTTAAGTTTTTTATGGCTAATTGTTCGTTTTCTAATTTTAAATTTACTTTTTCTCTCCAAACTTGTGCTTGGTACACGTTATTACTATTTGGATATTTGTACAGAATATAATTAAACGCTTCCATTGCTGGCAAATACCTGTGTTCGTAGTATCTTGATTTCCCCAACATTAAGTACGATTCGTCAATTTGATTGTTTTTTTCGAAACCACCAATATTCATCGAATGTTTCTGAATCGCTTTTGTTGCTTTGGTTTCCGCACGTTCAAAGTTTGGGTTTTTAGTATCGCCTGGTTTTTGTTCTTCTTCCGTAATTTGCATTCTTTCTAGCGGAAGCACTTCCCAAAAATTATCAGAAAATGTTGCTTTCACATCGGCAATTCCTTTTTGTAAAGCCACATCACCATTATACAAAACATTATATTTCGTATTTGTAGCATGCCATTTTCTGTTTACGTAATTGTCTTTTTTAGTAGAACACGCCAAAAGAATGGCAATAATACCAAAGGAAAGTATATATTTTAATTGTATCTTTTTCAATGTCATAATTTTTATAAATAACTATAAATTTGGTTATTTAGTATGCAAACGTGTAAAAATAAGTTTTTTTTTCGAAAGATTTCGCAACTTTTAAAGATTATATCATTTCGATTAATTCCAACGCCTTGTTGATGCTTTTTACGTTTTCGAAAGTAATTAAAAGTCGTAATCCGTTTTTGGTTTCTTTCTCTTTCACTTTACATAAATTTCCATTTTGTTGTGCGAATTTCATCACATGCATAAAACGATTACTTTGATAAAAATTAGATTGCTGATCGCCAATGAAATAACCCACCATCTTGTTTTGTTTCAGAATCAATCTTTCTAAACCAATTTGTTTCGCTTTCCATTTGATTCGAACACTATTTAATAACGAAACTGCTTCTTTTGGTAAAGATCCAAATCGGTCGATTAGTCGTTTTTCGTACGCTTCTAATTCGGAATTATTTTTTACCGAACCTAGTTCACTATACAAACTCAATCGTTCTGTAATATTGTTAATATATTCATCTGGAAACAACAATTCGAAATCGGTATCAATTTGAAATTCTTTTACAAATTCTTTGGTTTCAATATCGTTTTCTTCTTGATATAAATCGGCGAATTCGTTCTCTTTTAATTCGTCAATGGCTTCATTCATGATTTTTTGATAGGTATCGAAACCAATTTCATTGATAAATCCACTTTGCTCACCACCAAGTAAATCTCCGGCACCACGAATTTCTAAATCTTTCATAGCAATATTAAAACCACTTCCCAAATCTGAAAATTGCACCAAAGCATTAATTCGTTTTCTGGCGTCATCTGTCATTACTGAATCTGGCGGCGTAATGTAATAACAAAAGGCTTTTTTATTACTTCTTCCGACACGACCACGCATTTGATGTAAATCGGACAATCCGAAATTATTCGCATTATTGATGAAAATCGTATTCGCATTTGGCACATCTAAACCACTTTCGATAATTGTAGTTGCGACCAAAACATCAAAATCACCTTCAATAAAAGCCAACATTAATTCTTCCAGTTTTTTTCCATCCATTTGTCCGTGACCAATTCCGACTTTCGCATTCGGCACCAAACGCTGAATCATTCCTGCAACTTCCTTAATATTTTCGATTCGATTATTGATAAAAAACACTTGTCCGCCACGCTCAATTTCATACGAAATCGCATCACGAATGGTTTCTTCGCTAAAACGAATAACGTTCGTTTCAATCGGGTATCTATTTGGTGGTGGCGTTGTAATTACAGATAAATCTCGTGCTGCCATTAACGAAAACTGTAACGTTCTTGGAATTGGTGTTGCCGTTAAAGTCAACGTATCAATATTTGCCGCAATTGTTTTTAGTTTATCTTTTACGTTAACCCCAAATTTTTGTTCTTCATCTACAATTAGCAAACCTAAATCTCTGAATTTTACATTTTTATTCACCAATTGGTGAGTTCCAATAACGATATCAACTTTTCCTTCTTCTAAACCTTTTAACGTATCCGCTTTTTGTTTTGCGGAACTGAAACGATTCAAATAACTCACCGTAACTGGAATGTCTTTCAATCTTTCGGTAAATGTTCTAAAATGTTGGTATGCTAAGATGGTTGTTGGCACTAAAATCGCCACTTGTTTCCCATTATCAACGGCTTTAAATGCCGCACGAATCGCAACTTCCGTTTTTCCGAAACCAACATCACCACAAACTAATCTATCCATTGGTCGGTCGTTTTCCATGTCCATTTTTACATCCTGAGTCGCTGTAATTTGATCTGGTGTATCTTCGTAAATAAAAGAACTTTCCAACTCTTTTTGCATGTACGAATCTGGACCGAAAGCATAACCTTTATCCAAACGACGCTTCGCATACAATTGAATTAAATTGAACGCAATATGTTTAACTCGAGCTTTCGTTTTTTGTTTTAACGCTTTCCAAACACCACTTCCTAATTTGTAAATTTTTGGTGGCGCGCCGTCTTTACCTGTATATTTTGAAATTTTATGAAGCGAATGAATACTCACATACACAATATCATTATCGGCATATACTAATTTAATTGCTTCTTGCGTTTTACCTTCGACTTGAATTTTTTGTAAACCTCCGAATTTTCCAATTCCGTGATCGATGTGCGTCACATAATCACCAATTGACAAAGCGGTTAACTCTTTTAAAGTCACCGTTTGTTTTTTCGAAGCGTTATTTTTGATAGAGAATTTATGATAACGTTCAAAAATTTGATGATCGGTATAACAAGCAATTTGTAATTCTTCATCAATGAAACCAGAAAACAAAGGAAAAACAATAGTGTCGTATTTGTCTTTTACGTTTTTAGCTGCATCTTCATCGATATCTTTAAAAATTTCTTTGAATCTTTTAGCTTGAGTTTCGTTCGAAGAAAACAAGAAATTCTTAATTCCGTTATGGTAATTATCGTTCAAATTATTCATCAACAAATCGAATTGTTTGTTGAACGAAGGTTGTGGTTGTGTATGAAATTGAACTACTTTTTCCGATTTAAAAACCGGACTTTTATCCAATTCAATAACTGAAAAATCTAACGCTCTTTTCAGAAATGTTTCTTGATTTACGAATAATTCTTCCGGTTTAGAATGATTTATAGTTAGTGTCAATTTAGAATAGGCTTCTTTGGCTTTATCGTATAATCTATCTAATTTACTTCCTAATGAATCGGTATTTTGAAGAACAATTACTGTTTTTTCAGAAATATAATCTAAGAAATTTTCGCGTTTTTCTTGTAAAACTTTATTCTCTACGTTGGGAATAATCGCAATTTTAGTCACTTTTTCTTTCGACAATTGCGTTTCAATATCGAAGGTTCTGATACTATCGACTTCATCACCAAAAAATTCAATTCTGTATGGAATATCATTCGAAAAAGAAAACACATCAATAATTCCACCACGAACCGAAAATTCTCCAGGTTCTGAAACAAAATCGACACGTTTAAAATTATATTCGAACAAGGTTTCATTAATAAAATCGATAGATAATTTATCGTTTACACTAACTTTTAGCGTGTTTTTATCTAATTCTTTTCGAGTTACCACTTTTTCGAAAATGGCATCCGTATAAGAAACAATTATAGCTGGTTTTTTTCGTGAATTGATTCGATTTAAAACTTCCGCACGCAATAGAACATTGGCGTTATCGGTTTCTTCAATTTGGTATGGTCGACGGAAAGAACCTGGATAAAACAGCACATCTTGATCGTTAATCAGTGCTTCTAAATCATTCAAATAATAAGCCGCTTCTTCCTTATCGTTAAATAATAATAAAAAAGGCAATTCTGATTTTTTAAATAAAGCATCAATTACAAAAGACAGTGAAGAACCTACCAAACCAGTGGCATTTATTTTTTTACGAGACGCAAAAAATTCAGCAATTTGTCCGATTTTAGGATTTTGCTGATATTTTTGAAGGATTTCTGATTTACTCAAAGTGTTTTATTTTGTAAACCGGAATTAAAAAATTAATTATAAACTTTTTTTAAATCGGGTTTTTTATTTTTATCTAATATTTCTTGTTGCTCTAAATCGTCGAAATTTATGGCTTTTGCATTTCTAGTTGTATCGCTGATGCTGATAATTTTTGGTTCGCCAATTTCAGTTGGGATTCTACTTTTTACAACAATTTCTTCGCATTGCATGTAAAAAGCGGTCATTTCTTTATTTATAGCAGCGATTAAATCCTGCACTTTTTCATGAGGCACAATATCCAATGAAAAATAAGTATCTAACGCTAAAATTTTGGTTTGTAACGCTACAATTCTGCTTCGTACTTGAGGTTGATTAAACCTTGATGGTACACTTAAATGCAAACTATCCGATTTGGAAACCAAGTTTAGAACCTTTTGTTTGAATGCGCTAATAGTTGATTTTGGTTTTTGTTTGATTTCTTGCTCAAAACTTTGCCATTCTTTCCATTGGTTTAAAACCGAACTCACTTCGACACTTGCATTTGGGATGTTTAACAACCAAGCTTTATTAATTTGTTCGAAAGATTCTCTGTTTTTTTTCTCCATTTTTTCGACAAGTAATTGTTGCTCATTTTCATTTTTACAAGAAAAAAACAAAAGACTACTAAAAATAGAAAGTATAAGTATTTTAAAAAAATTCATTCTTTTTGGAATTATGAACTGCAAATTTACAAATGTTTATACGATTTTTTAAAAAATTACGTTAAATATATAATTAATAATCGGAACAAGTAGTTTTTACGGAATTCGAAAAAAACAGACAAAATAATGGGTTATTATTGTCAATATTTTATCTTTGTGAATCAAAACTACGAACTATGCAAACCAAAATATTAATCATTGGCGCTTGTGGACAAATTGGCACCGAGCTTACCGCAAAATTACGTGAAACCTATGGCGTTGAAAACGTAGTCGCTTCTGATATTAGAAAATTAGAAAATGACGTTGTAAATAATGGGATTTTCGAAGTTGTAAACGCTTTAGATTACAATCAGATTGAGCAATTAATTGAAAAATATCAGGTTACTGATGTTTATTTAATGGCCGCTTTATTATCTGCAACTGCCGAAAAAAACCCAGCATTTGCTTGGGATTTGAACATGAATTCTTTGTTTCACGTTTTAAATTTAGCTAAAGCGGGAAAAATTAAAAAAATATTTTGGCCTTCAAGTATTGCGGTTTTCGGACCAACAACTCCAAGAGAAAACACACCACAATATACCGTTATGGAACCAAGTACGGTTTATGGAATTTCAAAACAAACTGGTGAACGTTGGGCGGAATATTATAACAAACAATATGGTGTAGACATTAGAAGTATCAGATATCCAGGTTTAATTAGTTGGAGTACTGAAGCTGGTGGCGGAACTACAGATTACGCGGTGGACATTTACCATAAAGCCATTACGGATGGAAAATTTACAAGTTTTTTATCTGAAAATTCGGCTTTACCGATGATGTATATGGACGATGCAATAAAAGCTACGATTAGTATTATGCAAGCGGATGCTGAGGATATCAAAATTCGTTCTTCTTACAATTTATCAGGAATGAGTTTTACTCCGAAACAATTAGCAGAAGAAATCACGAAACATTATCCAAATTTCACTATTGATTACGAACCAGATTTCCGACAGAAAATTGCCGACAGTTGGCCAGCAAGTATTGATGATAGTTTTGCAAGAAAAGATTGGGGTTGGAAAAACGATTTCGACATAGAAAACATGACCGTTGACATGTTTAAGAATTTAAAAGAAACGATTTATAAATAGCATACAAAAAAAGCAACTTTTAGAAGTTGCTTTTTTTATTTATAATATAAAATTTATTTTCCTTTTTTTAGATTTTCAATTTCCTTATCTTCAATTAAAGATTTTATTTTTACGACTTCATCCGTAGTATCATTTGGAATCGTCATCGACAACACATAATGTTTGATTTTCCAGTTTCCTTTTTCGTCCATTACCAAAACACCACTTCCGCGACAAATTTTCATTTGTGTGTTTAGCAATTCATCAAACCAAACCGTTTTCCTATCCGAAGAAAAATAAATATTTCGATCTAAAGCTGTAAAATTCCACGCTTTACCTCTATCAAAATAGGGTTTAGCAAACTTTATAAATTCTTGTTTATTCCAGTTTTCTGTAGCGTCTGTTCCAATGTATATTGCATCTTCGGTCAATACATTAAAATAAGCATCGAAATTCGCTTTAGCAGCCGCTTTATGCCAATTATCTAAAACTAGATTAATTTCTGCTTTCACATTTAAATTGTTTTTTGGTTGCGAAGATTTACATCCGAACAAAACCAATCCTATTAATACAACTATAACTTTTTTCATTCTAATAATTTTTTAGATACGGTGCTACTCGCAATTTTAGAAGCAATAAATCCTAAAATTACAATGGTAAATAATACAATTAAAATATTTTTGGTTTCGAAAACAACTGGATATGCTAAGGATGGTGTAATCATGATTAATTCAAATTGCTGCTGAATTAAAACGACTACAATTCCTAAAATCAAACCTAATATTCCACCAAAGATGGAAATGATATTTCCTTGGAATAAGAAAATATTTTTTAAGTATTTAATTTCAGTTCCTAAATTATATAAGGTTTTCAGATTACTTTTCTTTTCGATAATCATCATAATAATCGCACCAATTAAATTGAATAAAGCAATTATGATAACCAACGTAAAAATAAGATACACCGCAATATTTTCGGTGTTTAACATTTTATACAAGGCGTCATTTAATTGTGCCCTATTTTTTACTTTTACTTGATTTGGGAAAATTGTATTGATCGTTGCAATGGCATCTGATTCGGATACATTTGGCGCAAGTTTAAAATCGATATAAGTTAACTGGTTGGGTTTATAATTCAGTAAATCTTGCGCCAATGGCATAGCCGCAAAAATATATTTCTCATCAACATCTTCGCTTACTTGAAAAATTCCGGAAGTTAATAAAGGTGATTTATTAAAATCATCTTCAGGATTTTCAATCATTCCTGAGCCTGGTTTTGGCACATACACTTCTAATATGTTATTGAAATCGAAAAGTCCTAAGGCTAATTTCCTTGAAACACCAGAACCTACTACAACTTGATTGGTATTGGGTTCTAACCAATCTCCAGCATATAAAAATTTATCAAAATTGTTAACAGCTCTAAAATTATTATCAACACCTTTCAAATAAGCTACATGCTCCTTATTATTATAGTAGAACAACGCACGTTCTTCTACTATTTTAGAATACTTAGCAAATTCTTTAGCTGAATTTAACTGAATCTCTTGTGTTTCGGAAAGAAAGAATGATTTCCCTTTTAGGGTTTCGATGCGTAAATCGGGATCTGTTGCATTTGTGAAACTCAAGCTGAAATCGCGCAAGCCACTAAAAACAGAAAGCACTACGAAAAGTGCCATAGCACCCACTATAATTCCAAAAGAAGCAATAAAAGTAATTACGTTTATAGCGGTAGTTTTAGACAAACTAAAAGCGTATCTTTTGGCTATGTAAAACGGAAAATTCAATTTATGATCTTTTTCTTTTTTCTAATAATTCTGGGTTTTCAATTGGATTTTCTTTTCCTGAAAGGGCATTGTCAATTTTTTCAATATAATCCAAACTATCATCAAGGAAGAAAATTAAGTTCGGTACTCTTCTTAACTGTAATTTAACACGTTGCGATAAATCATGTTTAATTAAAGGCGCATTACTTTTAATGGCTGCCAACAACTCTGGTCCTTTTTCTGAAGGAAATACACTTAAATAAACCTTCGCTATTGATAAATCTGACGTTACATTCACTTTTGAAACGGAAATAATAAGGTTAGAAATAGAATTTTTTCTAATCTCACCTTGTAAAATATCTACTAAGTCTGTTTGCAATAATGCGCCAATTTTTTTTTGTCTATTTGTTTCCATGCTGCAAAAATACAATTTTTACAAACAAAATAAGCAGATTTAAAATTTTGAATGATTATTTTTGCATATTAATACGTAAACAAATGAGAAAAATAGAACATATTGGCATAGCCGTTCATGATATAGAAAATTCAAACGAATTGTTTTCAAAACTTTTTGGACAACCTGCTTATAAAACAGAAGAAGTAGAAAGTGAAGGTGTAAAAACGTCTTTTTTTATGTGTGGTCCAAATAAAATTGAATTATTAGAGGCTACGAATGAAAACAGTCCAATCGCTAAATTTTTAGAAAAAAAAGGAGAAGGAATTCACCATATCGCATTTGACGTGGAAAACATCTACACAGAGATAGAACGCCTTAAAAATGAAGGATTTATAGTTTTAAACGAAACGCCAAAAAAAGGAGCTGATAACAAGTTAGTAGCTTTTTTACACCCGAAAAGCACAAATGGTGTTTTAATAGAATTATGTCAAGAAATTGTTGATTTATAACAAATTAACGTTAACTTTTGAAATAGTTTCAAAAAAAATTTGCACCTAATATAAATAAGCCCTAATATTGCACTCTCAAAACTGGTCCTATAGCTCAGTTGGTTAGAGCACCTGACTCATAATCAGGTGGTCCCTGGTTCGAGCCCAGGTGGGACCACTTTTTTTTTAAAAAAAAGTAAAAAATAATTGCATTTAACATTTTATTTTATATTTTCGTAAAATCAATTGTTAAAAAAAATATAAAATA
>JAUMDQ010000014.1:0-1780 GCA_032121715.1 Flavobacterium sp. | reverse complement strand
CTAGATAAATCTGTTAAGTACGGTTTTAATTTACCTAAAGGAACGTGGATGATTTCAATGAAGGTAAATAACAATGAGATTTGGAATAAGGTAAAAGCTGGTGAAGTAAAAGGGTTTAGTATTGAAGGTTACTTTGTAGACAAGTACGAAATGAGTTTACAAGAAAACGAAGAAGAACAGTTAATAAAAGCTATTCGTGATTTAATACTAAAAGCCGAACAAGAAGAATTAGAAGAAGGCGTTGCGCATTACACAAAAGACGGAAAATTATATACTGGGCCAACGCATAAAGATGCTTCAGGTCGTTTAATGACGGGCGCGGTACATACGGTAGATTCAGAACATTTATATCATAAAGACGAATTACCCGTAAAACTTGAAACTTATAACGACTACCCGAAAGAGGCAAGAGAAAACGCAAAGATAGCTTTACGCTACGCTGAAGAAAACGGTTGGGGTGACTGCGGTACACCCGTAGGTAAACAACGAGCAAATCAATTAGCTAACGGTGAGAATATAAGTAGAGAAACAATTTCTCGAATGGCTTCATTTGCGCGTCACAAGGAAAATTCACAAAAGGAATTAGGAGATGGCTGCGGTCGTTTAATGTGGTTAGCTTGGGGTGGAGATGCTGGTATAGAGTGGGCGCAAAGAAAGTTAGAACAAATCAAAAACAAATAATAATGAAAACAGAAACAAAAAAAACACCGAGTAAGACAAGCCCGAAAGGTGGTAAAAGAGGATGTATTTGCCCTGATGGAACTTATCATAAAAAATGTTGTGATGGCAGTTTACAAGCTCAAGGAATAGGCTCGTTACTTCAAAATGGAGACAGCATTACACATAATGTAATTCCAAGAAATATCGGCTAAAAAAGGAACAACTAAAAATTAAAAAGTTATAAAGTTATGAATACACTAAAAACAATATTTGAAAAACTATCGAAAGAGGAAACTAAGTTGGCTTCGCATGAAGTTAATTTAGCTACATTGGATGAATATAATCGTTCTGTATTTGGAGATGATAGTTGGATTTCAGAATTGACAGATTTTGTTAATAAAAGCATTGATTTAAAAAAGCAATTAGAAATGCGTGTTGAAGGCGGTTTATTTGTTGGGCAAGAAGCAGTAAAAGCTATAAATAAAACTATTGCATTAGAAGCTCCATTGCAAAAAGCAATTAAAGAATTAGGATTATCTGAGCCACCAGAGTTTACAAAAAATAAAGATAAAATAAGAAAAACTCAATTACAAGTAAATGAATTAATTAAAAAATTAAAAACGCTTTAAATAAAATAAAAATGAAAAATAGCCTAATAAACCAAATCAAAACTTTACTAGGAATGGAAGTAAAACTTGAACAAATGAAATTAATGGACAAAGTAACAGTTCTAGAAGCTGATATGTTCGAGGGTGGTAGCGAAGTGTTTATCGTAACAGAAGACGAACAAAAAATTCCTTTGCCTATTGGAGAATATGAATTAGAAGATGGTCGTCTTTTAGTAGTAATCGAAGAAGGAATTATTTCTGAAATCAAAGAAAAAGTAGAAGAAGAAGAAGAGCCTGAAGTAGAAGTAGAAGTAGAGACTGAAAAGAAAGAGGAAATGGAAACAGAAAAAACAGCACCTAAAAAGACTATTGAAAGCGTGGTTAAAGAAACGTTCTTTTCTGAAATAGAAAAACTAAAAGAAGAAAACGAAATTTTAAAAGCTGAATTAAGCAAATTAAAAGAGGTTAAAGAAGAAACTGAAGTAGAACTTTCTGAAGAAGTTAAACCAATA
>JAUMDQ010000013.1:0-5246 GCA_032121715.1 Flavobacterium sp. | reverse complement strand
ATTGTCATAAATGTGCAAGGTGATGAACCTTTTATCAATAAACCACCGTTAGAACAAATTATTAAAGCGTTTAAACAAGATGTAGATAAGAAAATCGATTTAGCATCGTTAATGTTTGAAATTAAAGATAAATCGGAAATTGAAAATCCGAATAATGTAAAAGTGATTACAGATCAAAAAGGCTTTGCGCTGTATTTTTCTCGCTCAGTAATTCCGTTTCCTCGTGAAGAAAATGTGGGTGTGCGTTATATGAAACATATTGGAATTTATGCCTTTAGAAAGCAAGCATTGATGGATTTCTATCATTTACCGATGCTTTCTTTGGAAGCATCTGAAAAACTTGAGCAATTACGCTATTTAGAATACGGAAAACGCATTAAAATGATTGAAACTTCCCACGGAAGCATAGGAATTGATACTTTAGAAGATTTAGAAAAAGCTAGGTTGATGCTTAATAATACAATCTAAAATCTAATAATTTGCAAAGTGCGTAATTCTTTTCAAAAAGGGTTTCTACCACTTCTTCAATATTATCGTTTTCTTGAAAAAGTTTAAAAAAAGCTTGATCTAATTGGTAACTTTTTAGATTACTGAATTTTTCTCCATAACCGGAAATCGCTTTAGCACCAGTAACATCTAAGAAAAATTGCGCTTGGTCGTTAGTCAATTCTAAGGTTTTGGTATTCGCAAAATGAATTATTTTTCCTTTCATTTTTCCTTCAAAAAGTTCGGCAATTTCATCTAAACTATAATAGTAATCATAAATACAAATGTTGTTGTTTTCGCCTTCCATAACTAGATAAATAATTTCATAATTCTTAAAATTATGGTCATCATAGAGTAGTGCCGACAAACTTTCTTCTAAACCTTCAATCGTATCGCAAGCTTTGTAAATATTAGGAATTCCGTGATTTAAGGCTAAGTTTTCTAATTGTTTTTGAATTTCTGTTGTTTCTATAATTTCCACATCGGAAACAGCTTCTAAACAAAATACAAATTGTTCCAATTCTTCCATAGTTAATGTTTCAATGGTCGTTTTTTAATCATTCCACCACGTGTATCTTTTACGCTATTCATCACCACAAAAGCAGAAGGCGATATTTTATCTAATTCAGTCATTAATTTGTTTAACTCTAACCTGGTAATTACTGTGTAAACAATATCTGTTTCTTTCGTTTCTCCACGTTTTCCATAACCTTTTTTACCACTATAAACAGTAACACCACGCCCCATTGTATTAATAATCATTTCTCTAATTTCTTCATTATGAGAAGAAACGATGGTTACACCAATATATTCTTCAATACCTTCTACAATAAAATCGAGTGTTTTGGAAGCTGCTAAATAGGTAATCATCGAATATAAGGCTACTTCAATACCTAAAAAGTAAGCCGCTGCACTAAAAATAAGAATGTTAATAATGATAATTACGTCACCAATTGTAGTTCCGAATTTCCGACTTAAATAAATAGCTAAAACTTCTGTTCCATCAATAACAGCGCCACCTCTAATGGCAAAACCAATTCCGGCTCCAAGGAAAAACCCACCAAAAACAGCCACTAATAAATTGTCATCTGTGATGTTTGGAAAAGTTAAAGTGGCTAGCGCAATGGAAAGTCCACCAATAGCAAATGCCGTTTTTATGGCAAATTGTTTTCCAATTACATTATATCCTAAAAATACAAAAGGTAAATTGACGCAAATAATTAGTACATATAATGGAATTTTAGTTAGTGAAGCTACAAGTAATGAAATACCTGTAGCCCCACCATCAATAAAATGATTCGTTAATAAAAAGGCCTTAAAACCAAAGGATGCAGATAAAATTCCTAATAAAATCAAGAAAACATCCTTAATATTATGTCTTACTGTAATTCTAAATTTTTTATAGGCTTTTGCGAAGATATAATCTGATATTTTACTTCGATCGATCGATTCATCGCGAATTATGAGTTTAAGAATGATATTTTTTAAAAATGAATTCATTTTATGTTTTTTTAAGAATAATTATGTGATTTTATTCAACAGCGTTTGCCATTTCTGAATAATTTCAATTTCGTTGAGTATTAATCGGGTTTCGTCTTTATTGAAAAATTCTAAAACTACGGTTGGTTTACTAGCGAATGTGAGTTCTAACTCCAACTTTTCTAATACGTTATGCTTGTTTTCCGTTCTCTCTATTCGACACTTTAATAACTCCGAAATATTGATGGAGATAAATTTATCAAATTCTTCTGATTTTTTAGAGAAAAAAAGCATTTTATTTGTTTTGTCTATTCCGATAATAGATTGATTCCAATCGTCTTTTTCTTGAATAGTTGCATTGTTTTCTTTTGCTTTTAGAATTAAGTTCTCAATTCTTTTCTTGCGTTTTTTACTGTTAATTACACTGAATAATATAAAAGGTAACACACATACTATCAATAGTATGATGCCAATTGTTAAGGATGTTGAATCCATGTTTTTTAAATTTTAAATTAATAATACATTGTTATTTTGTAACTATTTTAGAATACTTACAATTTTATTTTAAGGCTAAAATGTATGATTAATTACCAAAAATTATGGAAAGGAAATATGATATCAGTCTGTTTAAAACTGATAGGAATAATGGTATAAGAAAAATGATTTTTGGCTAAAACCGATTTGTTCTCCTTTTTCTTATTGATAGCTTTTATAAAGTGAATGTTATAAAAAGCTTTGGCGATTTTAGTTTTTGCTGTAAAAAAGTGAAGCTGTAACGTTCTGTTTAAATTATCACTTAAAATGGTTGGAGAATCAATTGTGTGAATTTCTTTTTTATTAGTTTGTTCTTGTTGTGGAACTTCCAAGATACGAGAATTCATCTGTTGTAAATTACTGACAACAAAGTAGCTTACAACAGAGAAAAGGATTACAAATGATATTTTTAAGACATTTCTCACTTTGTCAAAAATAGTTTTTATAAGTGTAAAGAACTAATTGGACAAAGTAATTTAGGAAAATTTTAATACTTTATATTTCACTTTCGTGGTCAAAATAGCCTTTGCTTTTTACTTTAGACGAGAAGAAATTTAAAAACAAAACCAAAAACGATAAGAAAAACATAGCTTGAATACTTACTAACACTTTTGCAAATGGTGTAACTGGATAAAAATCGCCATAACCGATAGAGTTTGAAGTAATTATGCTGAAATAAATTGGATCAAACCAATGTATGAAAGGTTTGTTCATATTGTCTCCTAAAGTATAGAAAACGGCGAAAGCGCATACAATTTCCAGATAATTTAAAAACAAAAGCATCATAGAACGTTTGTATGAACGTGGTCGAGAAAGCATATCTGAAGCAAAAATTAAAGTCGGAATATATAAAACAGTTTCTAACAAAACATAAACCATGATATAAATTAGAATAGTATGTTCTTGCCAATTATTTTTTAGAATTAATACAGGAAATGTCAATTTCAACAAAATATATACATCCATGGCAATATCCTGATATTCGAAATTTCGTTTTGAGACCCAATATTTGATATAAATTCCAGGAAAAAGCAATTGTGAAATAGATAAAAACAACCTGAATATTTTCTCAATTCCATTATCATCTTGATGGTCGTTATTCCAAATGGCTCTAATATTTAGAATTCTTTTCTGAATGGGATTTATCTTTAATCGAGGTTGATCTTTTCTAGTGATTTTTCCAAGGAGAAGTTGTCTTAAAAAGCTTTTCATTTTTTATTTTTTTGGCGTTAAATAGAACTTTATAAACGTCTAATAATTATCAAATCATTATAGCGTTGAACATTTTTTAGTGCTTTTTTAGCATAATTTTCTTCTTCAAAACATTTCAAATATTGTTCAATTTTATTTTTTTTAGAAACATCTAAAATCATCATATTAAAGATAATATAACCCTTTTTATGAAGTCTTTGTTTAATATTACTGATGAAACTTTCTTGAAATAAAAATTCTGGCATTTCTGTATCTTTAAATATATCGATAATTATTAAATCATAAGAATCTTTATTCGTGGAAACAAACTGTTCTGCATCGTCAATAATACATTTAAAATTAGTAACTTTATCTAAGTCAAAATAAGAATTCGCAATTTCAATTATTTCCGCATCTAACTCAACGCCAGTAATACTTTTCGTAAATTCAAAATCAGTAATTAGGGTTTTTATAACACTTCCGCCAGCCACACCTAGAACAAGAATAGTATCCATTCTACTAATTTCAGATTTACCAATGGTCAAAAGCCCTTTTTTTAGGACCGTTTGCAAACTTCCATAAGAATAATTAGTATTTTTAGTATTTAACAACGTTTTTCCATTGTACAAAGTCACTTCTAAAGACTTACTAATATTTGAAGATTTATTATAAACGGTGATAGGATAGAAGTAACTGAGTATTTTTTTAAACATCTTGCTTTGATTTAAGTAAATATACTATATTTTTGTCATCCAAATTTACAAGAATGAAACAAATTATCTACAGATTTATATTTTTTACTTTAATGGGTTGGAAGGTAAAAGGCACTTTTGACACCAACATAAAAAAATGCATTATGATTGTCGTTCCACATACAAGTTGGTTCGATTTTTTCATTGGTGTTTTCTTTAGAGGAACCTATCCAGTTGAAATTAACTTTTTAGCTAAGAAAGAATTATTCAAATTTCCTTTAGGTGGTTATTTAAAATGGATGGGCGGAATTCCGTTAGACCGAAGTAAAACAGAAAACAAAGTTGATGCGATAGCGAGAATATTCGAAACTAAAGACGTATTACGACTTTCCTTATCTCCAGAAGGGACCAGAAAAAAAGTGACACAATGGAAATCGGGTTACTATTATATTGCTCAAAAAGCCAATCTTCCAATTATTCCTATTGGTTTTGATTATGCGAACAAACAAGTAATTGTTTTTGAACCATTTACTGTTACAAATGATTTTGAAAAAGATTCTAAATATTTAGAAAGTTTATTTAAAAATGTAAAAGGTAAGGTCGCTGAAAACAGTTTTTCATAAATAAAATCATTTTTTTTATCCTCGTAAACCCTTTATTTTACTAAGATTTCAACTTGTAATTAAAAAAAATAAACTTTTCTAAAACCAAAATATAAAGTTTTACGTAAATACATTTATAACTTAAAAACTATAAATTATGAAACGTATTATTTTATCTATTTCAGCATTAGCATTTCTATTGACTTCTTGTTCAAATGAAGAAGGAACACCAATAGAACCTATGACAACTTCTGAATTAAAA
>JAUMDQ010000012.1:0-5168 GCA_032121715.1 Flavobacterium sp. | reverse complement strand
TATGGTTTCAGATCATGAGATGAATTTGTTGCAATTGGTTTTTCAAGTTCCAAAATCTATTTTATTTTATTTACCAATTTGGGTTGAGGATTTTACTCCTGAAAAAACTGATTTTCAAGTTAAACAAGATTTTATTTTTATTGGTAATTTTTATCATGAACCCAATTGGGATTCGGTTTTAGTATTGAAAAATGAAATTTGGCCGAATCTAAAAGAGTTACTTCCAAACGCGAAACTGAATATTTACGGAGCCTATCCAACTCAGAAAGTGCATCAATTGCATAATCCAAAAGAGCGTTTTTTTATTCAAGGTAGAGCGGAAAGTGCAGAAGAAGTCATTCGTTCGGCAAGAGTTTTACTAGCACCCATTCGTTTTGGAGCTGGAATAAAAGGTAAATTATTGGAAGGTATGGAATACGGAACACCATCCGTAACAACTTCAATTGGGGCAGAAGCAATGCAAGACAATTTGCCTTGGAATGGATTTGTAACTTACGATTATTCGGATTTTATTGACAAAGCAGTTGAGTTATATTCTAATCAAGAAGTTTGGGGACAAGCTGTGGAAAATGGATATGAAATCATTCAAAAGAAGTTCGTGTTTTCAATTTATAAGTCTAATTTTTTAGATGTTTTAAATGAATTGCAAACTAATTTAGAATCGCATAGAAATGCTAATTTTATTGGGCAAATGTTGCAATTTCATACCATGCGAAGTACAGAATTTATGAGTCGTTGGATTGAAGAAAAAAATAAATAATGAAAGAAAATAATCTGTTAAATCTTGAAATTCTTCAAGTTAAAGAATTTTGAATTCTCAAATCTTGTAATTGATTCAGAAAGTGAAGAGTATCAAGCTTGTTCTTTCAAATTAAATTCCTTTCAAATTATTCACCGACTTTCAAAAATCACACCAACTAAAATTGGTCAGTTTGTGACGATTTGGAAAAGAAATGATAAAGGGATTACAGCTCCGTTTGATGTTTCAGATAATTTTGACTTCATTGTGATTACTTCAAAAAGTGATGAAAAATTAGGTCAATTTGTGTTTCCGAAAGCTGTTCTATTAGAAAAAGGAATAATTAGCAATAACAATAATTCAGGAAAAAGAGGCATCAGAGTGTATCCGCCTTGGGATATTCCTACAAGTAAACAAGCTGAAAAAACACAGAGTTGGCAAACAAAATATTTCTATTCAATAAACAATAATTCTCTTGATTTTGAATTGGAGAAGAGATTATTTAAGTAATATATTTAAATACACAACACTATAAAAACTTTGAGACTTAGGGTCTTCGTGGCAATTTTACATAAAACTAGCCAAAACAATTCCTAAAGCAATAACAACTAATTTCGCTAAATTGAATTTATGGCCTTCGCTACTTTCAAAAATGATTGTTGACGAAATATGGAATAAAATACCAATTACGATTCCTGATAATTGTGAATAATAATTCGTGATAAAACTCAAATTATCGGCTAAAAACGTTCCAATTGGCGTCATAAAAGCAAACGCAATCATGAAAAACAAAATGGCTTTTGAATTCAGTTGTGCGTTTTTGAAAAACGTAGTTAAAATAATAGCAATTGGAAAGTGGTGAATCGCAATTCCGTATGCTAAATGTGGATGTTTGTTGATTGGTAAACCTTCTAAAAGTGCGTGTAAACACAAACTAAAAAACAACAACCATGGAATATGAGAAATCTTATTATGGCCGTGAACGTGTCCGTGTTCCGCTCCTTTTGAAAAATATTCTAAGATGATTTGAAACACAATTCCAATCATAATAAAAATTCCAATTTTAGAATGAAAATGACCTTCGTGACCAGGTTCAGTAACTATTTCTTCGCTATGATATACTTCTGGAAGCAAATGCATTACCGTTAATGATAATAAAAAAGCACCACTAAATGCTAATAATAATTTTAAGTTTTTCTTGCTTTTTGGCGAAAAAAATATGGCGAAAATATATCCTAAAACAACTGATAATAAAGGAAAAAGGTAAATAGTGTAGTTCATTATTTAAATAACAAAATTAAACGTTCTGATTGTGATTTGTAGAATTTTCTCAACTTGTAATCGCCGAAAATTTCTAATAAATAAATGCCTGCTTCTTCCATCATTTCTTCAAAATCTGCTAAGGTGAAAGCAGAAACTTTTTCAGTAAAGAAAAAAGATTCGCCTTTATCTTCAAATCGTATTTCTTTTACGATTTTCTTGTCTTCAACTGAACGTTTGATATGAAACGTAATACCATCAATTTCTTTGGTTTCTTCCGCTACTAAATTCTCAATAATAAAATCGGCATTAAAAAAATCAATCACACCAAAACCATATTCGTTGATGCTTTCTTTAATTGCTTTTAAGGTTTTGATATTGTCTTCGTGTGTGTCAAAATAACCAAAACTCGTAAATAAATTAAAAACGGCATCAAAAGTTTCGTTCATCGGTTCACGCATATCGTGCGTTTTGAACTGTAATGTTTCGTTTGAAGATTCCTGTGCGATTGCGATACTATTTTCAGATAAATCGACTCCAGTTACCTGATAACCTAATTTGTTTAAGTAGATAGAATGTCTTCCTTTTCCACAAGCTAAATCTAAAATAGTCCCATTTTCTGGCATATTTAGATAATGTGTAATGTTATCCATAAAAGTTTGCGCTTCTTCATCGTTTCTGTTTTTATACAAAATGTGATAATAAGGCGTATCGAACCAAGTACTGAACCAATTTTCTGAATTTTTTGCTGTAGAATCTGACATTTATCTGTTTGGAAATTATGAATCAACAAATTTAATGTATTTTTGCAAATAATTATTAATTAAATTCTCTCTGAGGGAAAGAGGTCTATGGAAAATTTTAAAATGGTTGCCAAAACTTTTTTTGGTTTTGAAGAAATTCTGGAAAAAGAATTGTTCCAATTAGGAGCACAAAATGTGGTAAAAGGAACTAGAAGTGTTAGTTTTCAAGGCGATAAAGGTTTTATGTACAAGGCAAACTTGGCTTTACGTACGGCTTTAAAAATTCTAAAACCCATTCATACGTTTAAGGCTTATAACGAGCAAACTTTATATGATGGGATTCAAAAAGTAGATTGGTCAGATTATTTAAAAGTGCAACAGACTTTTGTTGTGGAAACGACTTTGTATTCAGAGCAGTTTACGCACAGTCAGTTTGTGGCGCAAAAAGTAAAAGATGCGATTGTAGATCAGTTTAAAACCAATACTGGCGAACGTCCGAGTATTGACAAAGATTTTCCAGATTTACGTATTCACATCCATATTGATAGAGATTTTTGTACGCTTTCGTTAGATACTTCTGGTGTATCATTACACCAACGTGGATATAAAACGGCAACAAATATCGCTCCGATAAATGAAGTTTTAGCGGCTGGAATGTTAATTATGTCGGGCTGGGATGGAAATGCTCATTTTCTTGATCCAATGTGTGGAAGTGGAACGATTGTGGCAGAAGCAGCTATGATTGCTTGTAATATTCCAGCGAACATC
This sequence comes from Flavobacterium sp., assembly GCA_032121715.1. GTDB lineage: Bacteria > Bacteroidota > Bacteroidia > Flavobacteriales > Flavobacteriaceae > Flavobacterium. The sequence goes on along the minus strand of JAUMDQ010000012.1, from coordinate 1,658 downwards.
AACAGAAAAGAATTTGCATTTGAAAGATGGCCAGATTGGGATTCAGAATTATTCGATAAGGTTTTAGAATCGTTATTAAAGAAAACTAGAGAATTTCATTATACGATTATCGGTTGCGATAAAGCACCAAGTGCCGTTGAAAAAGCCAAAGACAACATCAAAAACGCGAATTTAGACGATTATGTTACGATAAAACAAGCAGATTTTTTCCAATCGGAGAAAGAAGTTGAAGGTCCGTTACATATTGTTTTTAATCCACCTTACGGAGAACGTTTGAATATTGAAATGGAACGTTTTTACAGAGAAATTGGTGATACGATGAAGCAAAATTATCCAGGAACAAATGCTTGGTTTATAACTGCGAATCTAGAAGCTTTGAAATTTGTAGGCTTACGTCCAAGTCGAAAAATAAAATTATTTAATGGTAAGTTAGAAGCGCGTTTGGTAAAATACGAAATGTATGCAGGAAGCAAGCGAACTAAATTTCAAAATAGAGAAGAAGAATAAAAATAACCAAGTAACAAGAGCCAAGTAAAAAGTATAAAGAATCAAGTATAAAGTAATAGTATTATGTCAAAACAAACAAAAGCATTAGTTTTTAACATGTTAGGATTTTTAATCCTTTTCATAGCCTTCCGTTTTATTATAGCAACTTACACAGGTTTTACAAGTTGGCAAATTCCGTTAGCGGCGTTTGTAGTTGCTACCATTTTAGCACCAAAATTTCAAGTAGTAAAAACCAATGATGGTGAAAAGTTATTTATGAAATGGCTTTTTATGAAAGGTGTGAAAGAGATTAAGTAAAAAAACTTATTAAAAGAGGCGAATAAAAAATCCCAAATTCCAATTGTAATAATTAGAATTTGGGATTTATGTTTTTATGTCAAAAAGTAATTATTGTTTAACTTCTTTTGTTTCTTTTACTTTAGTTTTGCTTTTATATAAGGGTATAAAATAACTTACTGTGTAATTAAATCCTGCGCCAAACTTGCTGTTTTCATACGTTTTATTAAAGCCAGGAATGTATAAATTAGCAAATCCATCTGGTTCTTTATTTGATATTAAATAGTTTAATCGTAACGAAAATCCAACATATAAATTACTGAAAACTTCCGCTTTTAAACCACTTACCACTTCAATCCAACTTGCAGAAAGGCCATTAAATTCTTGACCTGCAGCAATCGTATTCGTTCCGTAATAATTTCCAGGCTCATAGATATTGTACGAATTCAATTTCTGACTAAAACTTCCAATTCCAGCTCGCATTCCAACATAAATCATGTTTTCCATGTCTAGCCAATTTTCGTAAGCATTATAGTCAAAACCGACTTTAAAATACGTTCCTTTTGTGGTATAATTGACATTGTCGTCTGGCGAAGTTTTATCTTCGTTTCCTAATTCTCCAGCGATATAAAATTTCTTTGTAATTCTATAATCACCTACTAATTCTAAACCTTTGTAATTATCATCGTATAACGATTTTGTCAAACGATGTAAATCTACACCCAATCGTAAGCCATAACGTTGCGGGATTTTAACCGTGTCTTTTGCTTTGTCTTGCGCGTTACTTTCAATTGAAAAGAACAAAAGAAAAACGAGACTAAAAATATATTTTAACATGTGTTTCATTTTCGTTTTCAATATTAGGTTGAGATACA
>JAUMDQ010000011.1:8362-9922 GCA_032121715.1 Flavobacterium sp. | reverse complement strand
GACTTTAAACTCTAATGATAAAACGATTTTATCAGGAATGTTCGTCAATGTTCAATTTCCATTACCAAATCAAACAAAATCAGAAACTACTGTAAAATCAGACAAAGTAATGGTTCCAGAAAGCGCTTTAGTAAAACAAGGACAACTAACAGGGATTTACACGATAGCAAACGGCAAAACAGCCATTTTAAGATGGATTAGAACTGGAAAAAGTTTCGGTAATCAAGTAGAAGTTTTATCTGGATTATCGGCAAACGAGCAATATATTGTTTCTGCAGAAGGGAAATTGTATAACGGAGCAAATATTAGTGTTCAGTAATCCGTTTTTAGTGTTCAGTCATTAAACTCTTAAACAAAAAAATCATGCAAGAAGGTATATCAGGTAAAATTGCCCATTTTTTCATCAACTCTAAATTAACAATTTTGTTAATGGTTGGTTTGATGATTATTGGGGTATATAGTTCGTTCTTAATTCCTCGTGAAGAAGAACCACAAATTAATGTTCCAATGGCGGATGTTATGATTGGCTATCCAGGCGCAAGTCCGGCAGAAATAGAAAGTCGTGTTATCAAGCCACTAGAAAAAGTATTGTCTAACATCAAAGGTGTAGAACATTTACATAGTATGGCTATGAACGGTCAGGCGATGATAATTGTGCAGTTTTATGTAGGCGAAGATTCAGAACGTTCGTATGTGAAATTATACGATGAGTTAATGAAAAACGAAAATATTTTCCCAAAAGGCGTATACAAACCAATGGTAAAAACACGTTCAATAGACGATGTTCCGATGTTGGGCGTAACGCTTTGGAGCGAAAAATTAAACGATTTCGAAATTCGTCAAATTGCAGAAGAAGTGACTTCTGAAATTGAAAAAGTAAAAGATGTTGCTATTACCAAAGAAATTGGTGGAAGAACTCGCGAACTAAAAGTTGTTTTAGATAAAGATAAAATGTCGGAAAACGGCGTGGATGCTTTAGGAATTATGCAAATGATTCAAGCCAATAACGGCAGTTCTCAGTCAGGAAGTTTTGTTGCCAATGACAAAGAATATTTACTAACAACAGGAGAATTTTTATCGACTTCAGAAGACGTAGAAAATTTAGTGGTGGGTGTGAATGCGAATATGCCAGTGTATTTAAAACAAGTGGCAGCGGTTCAAGACGGACCAGCAACTCCAAAAAGCTATGTGTCTTTCGGATATGGAAAAGCGAATGAAAAGTTTGCAAAAAACAAATCGGAATATCCAGCGGTTACTATTTCTGTAGGAAAAGTAAAAGGTGCGGATGCGATGAAAATTTCGGATAAAATCATCGAGAAAATCGAAACCTTAAAAAAGACGTTAATTACAGATGATGTTCACGTAGAAATCTCTAGAAATTACGGTGAAACTGCTTCTCATAAAGTAGGCGAATTATTAATGCACTTAGGTGTGGCCATTATCGCGGTAACGCTTTTAGTGATGTTAGCGATGGGTTGGCGCGGTGGTTTAGTGGTTTTCTTTTCAGTGCCCTTAACATTTGCCTTAACGTTGTTTGCTTATTATATGTTGGGTTACACA
>JAUMDQ010000011.1:0-8352 GCA_032121715.1 Flavobacterium sp. | reverse complement strand
CATTAAACAGAATTACACTTTTCGCTTTAGTTTTCGTGGTGGGAATTGTGGTAGATGATAGTATTATCATCGCTGAAAACATGCACCGACATTTTAAAATGAAGCGATTGCCCTTCAAACAAGCTGCGATTTATGCGATTAACGAAGTAGGAAACCCAACAATTTTAGCCACATTTACAGTTATTGCAGCTATTTTACCAATGGCTTTCGTATCTGGAATGATGGGGCCATACATGAGTCCGATGCCAATTGGTGCTTCCATTGCGATGTTATTGTCGTTGTTTGTTGCCTTAACTGTTACACCTTATTTAGGATATCATTTATTACACGAAAAAGAGGAACAAGAGCAAAAAGCCGAACAAGGTTTAGAAACGTCTTGGATTTACAGATTGTACAATAAAATTGAACGTCCATTTTTAGAAAATTCTACGAAACGAAGAGTAATGTTAGGAATTACGGTGGTTTTATTAGCAGGTTCAGTATTGATGTTCTTTACGAAATCAGTTTTAGTAAAAATGTTGCCTTTCGATAATAAAAACGAATTCCAAGTGGTCATTGATATGCCAGAAGGAACTACGTTAGAAAGAACAGCTGCAGTTACTCAAGAAATCGCACAGTATTTAACAACAATTCCAGAAGTAGTCAATTATCAAAATTATATTGGAACATCTGCACCGATAACCTTTAATGGTTTAGTTCGTCATTACGATTTACGTGGTGGAAGCAATATGGCGGATATTCAAGTTAACTTATTACACAAAGAAGACAGAGATTTACAAAGTCACGATATTGCGAAAGTCGTTCGTCCTGTTGTGCAAAAAATTGCTAAAAAATATGGGGCAAATGTCAAAATTATTGAAGTGCCACCAGGACCACCAGTTCTGTCAACTTTAGTAGCTGAAATTTACGGACCAGATTACAAACAGCAAATTGAAGTTGCCAATCAGGTAAAAGGAATTTTAGAAAAAACTACTGATATAGTGGATATTGATTGGTATGTAGAAGACAATCAAACGGAATATAAATTGGAAGTCGACAAAGAAAAAGCGATGTTGAATGGTATCGCACCGCAACAAATTGTTGGAAACTTGACGTATTTGTTAAAAGAATATCCGATTTCAAATTTGTACGATGAAGATTCGAATAACAGCGTTGGAATAGTTCTTTCTTTAGATGACAAAGATAAAACGTCGCTTCAAGACATTCAGAATTTGAAAATCAAAGGAAGTCAAGGAAATGTAGTTCCAGTTTCTGATTTGGTAAAAGTGAAAGAAGATGTTTTACAAAAAACCATTTACAGAAAAGACCAAAAACGAGTAGTTTATGTAACCGCAGATATGGCTGGAGATTTAGAAAGTCCGGTATATGCGATTTTAGGAATGAACGAAGAATTGCAAAAAATGAAATTACCTGCTGGTTATAAAGTCAACGAGTTGTACATGGAACAACCATCAGATGAAAGTGATTTTACCGTAAAATGGGATGGAGAATGGCAAATTACTTTAGAAGTGTTCCGCGATTTAGGAATTGCGTTCGGAGTGGTAATTGTTATTATTTATATGCTGATTGTAGGTTGGTTCCAAAACTTTAAAACGCCAATTGTCATGATGATGGCCATTCCACTTTCGTTAGTAGGAATTGTTTTCGGACACTGGTTGTTAGACGCTTATTTCACGGCAACTTCTTTCATTGGAATGATTGCTTTAGCTGGAGTGATGGTGCGGAATTCGGTCTTACTTATTGATTTTATTGAGATTCGACTAAATGAAGGCGTTCCATTAAAACAAGCCATTATTGAAGCTGGAGCGGTAAGAACTACGCCAATTTTACTAACAACAGGTGCGGTTGTAATTGGAGCCTTAATTATTTTATTCGATCCAATTTTCCAAGGATTAGCCATTTCATTAGTATTTGGAGCTATCGTTTCTACCGTATTAACTTTAATTGTGGTGCCAATTATTTATTACATCACAGAAAGAAAAAAATGGGAGAAAAAGAGTGTTGAGGAAATTAACGAATAAATTGTAAACTATGAAATTATTAATAATAACATCAATTTCTGAATTTGAAAAAGAAATAAAACAAATGCTTGTGAAAGCAAATGTGAAAAACTTTTCATACAAAGAAGTTATTGGTTATCACAACACAAGCGATGAAGCTTTAGGAGATAACTGGTTTGCTACTGAAATGAATGAGAATGAAAGTATATTATTTTATGCTTTTGTTCCAAGTGAAAATGTTGCGTTGGTTTTTAATTCGATTAATGAATTTAATGCTATACAAGAAACCACATCAAAAATTCACGTTGCCACAGTAAACATTGAAAATTCAAATTAATATAGTAATAACATATAAAAACCATAAAAATGAAAAATAGAATCATCAGAGCTATAGCCGGAAGTTTTGTACTAATTAGTATTTTACTTTCCATTTATGTCAACCAAAACTGGTTGTGGTTTACCGCCTTTGTAGGAGCTAATTTATTGCAATCATCCATCACAAAATGGTGTTTAATGGAAGATATTTTAGATAAATTAGGCGTGAAAGATTAAACAAAAAGCCGTTCTGATTCATTTCATAACGGCTTTTAATATTCAAGTAAAACAATCCTATATCCTGTAACAATTGTTACAAAGTCCCGTTTTATATCCACTTAAATTTGTAACTTAGCTTAAGTTTTAGACAAATTGAAACAACCTATTTTTAGATGGAAATAATTGGTTTTATATTAAGTATTTTAATAGGCATTTCTCTTGGTCTTCTTGGCAGTGGAGGCTCTATACTTACGATTCCAATTTTGGTATATGTATTTCATGTTTCTCCAAGTGATGCTACTACATATTCTCTTTTTGTAGTTGGTGTTTCTGCTTTAGTAGGAAGTTTTAACGGTGCAAAAAACAACTTACTCGATTATAAAACCGCACTTTATTTTGGTTTACCCAGTGTCATTTCAGTTTTTTTGATGCGTAAATTTTTAGTGCCTTTATTGCCCAATAATCTTCTAACTATTTCAAATTTTACGCTTACAACAGATTTACTGATTATGTTAGTGTTTTCTGTATTGATGATTTTGGCGTCTTTTTCCATGATTCAAAAAAGAAAAATTATAGAAAATGAAAGTTCGGAAATCAATCACAATAACTTAATTTTAAAAGGTATTTTTGTTGGATTATTAACCGGTTTTGTTGGAGTTGGTGGTGGGTTTTTAATTATTCCAGCCTTGTTGTTTACGGCCAAATTACCCATGAAAAATGCGGTAGCTACTTCTTTAATTATCATTGTTTTTAATTCTCTTTTAGGGTTTTTAGGAAGTATTTCTACAACAAATATAGAATGGAATTTTTTATTACTTTTCACCGCATTTGCTGTAAGTGGAATTTTTATTGGAATGTATGTTAGTAAAAAAATATCTAACGAAAAATTAAAACCACTGTTTGGTTGGTTTGTATTACTGACAGGAATTTATATCATCATAAAAGAAGTAATAATTTAATACATACATTATGTTAGAACTTATTAAACAACCTTGGCATTGGGCTGTCGCAGGTACATTAATCGGATTAATTATACCCTTATTGTTGCTTGTTGGGAATAAAAAATTAGGCGTTTCCTCTTCTATGCGTCATCTTTGTGCGATATGTATTCCCAAAAACATTCCCTTTTTTAAATACGAATGGAACAAAGAAATTTGGAATCTTTTTTTTGTAGTGGGAATCTTTTTAGGAGGTTTCATCGCCGCACAATTTTTATCCAATCCAAACGAAATCATAGTTGCGCAAACTACAAAAGACACTTTAGCCCAATACGGTATTACTGATTTTAGTCAAATGATGCCAAAACAAATATTCTCCGTTGAAAACATATTTACACTAAGAGGATTTTTCTTTTTCGTAGTTGGTGGATTTTTAGTAGGCTTTGGTTCAAGATATGCTGGCGGATGCACGAGTGGACATTCTATATATGGATTAGCTACTTTTCAAATGCCATCTCTAATTGCAACTTGTTGCTTTATGATTGGCGGTTTTTTTACAACTAATGTTGTGTTGCCAATAATCTTTAAATATATCTAATAATGAAAAATGTAAAATATTTATTAGTTGGAATACTATTCGGTATTATTTTCATTAAAGCCGAAATTTTTAGTTGGTTTCGTATTTACGAAATGTTTCGATTGCAATCATTTTTCATGTATGGAGTTATAGGAACTGCCATTGTTGTTGGGATAGTATCGATTTTTATCATTAAAAAATTTAATATTAAAACTTTTTCTGGTGATCCAATAACTTTCGAACCAAAAGAAAGTAATAAAGGTCAAATTTATGGCGGATTAATTTTTGGTATAGGTTGGGCGATTACCGGCTCTTGTCCTGGTCCAATGTATGCACAAATTGGTGCTGGTTTTATAGTTGTCGGTCTGGTTTATTTGAGCGCCGTTTTTGGCACTTGGTGTTATGGTTACTTTAAAAATAAATTACCTCATTAATATAAAAAGCCGTTCTGAAATCAATCAGAACGGCTTTTAAATTTTGCTTAAAAACAGTTTACACTACTTTTAAAATATAATAGTTTTTCTTTCCTTTTTGAAGTAAAACGAATGTGTCTGCAATTAAATCATCTTTAGAAATTACGTATTCTTCTGTTACTTTTACTTTGTTCACCGAAACCGCATTTTCTTTTAACGCTCTTCTGGTTTCGTTTCCTGAAGATAAAAATCCAGTTTTTACAAACGCATCTACAATTGGGTAACCTGCTTCAATTTCTGCTGAAGTCACTTCTGCTTGATCTAAACTTTGGAAAACATCGGTCAAAGTTTTTAAATCCAATTGTTTTAAATCGTCAACCGTTGGTTTAAAGAACGCTTGTGAAGCAAAAACCGCTTTTTCATGTTCTTCTGCACCGTGAATCATAACCGTTAATTCTTCGGCTAATTTTTTCTGTAACACACGTAAATGTGGAGCTTCAGCATGTTCAGCTAATAAAGCGTCAATCGTAGCTTTATCTAAGAACGTGAATATTTTAATGTATTTTTCTGCATCAACATCAGTCGTATTGAACCAAAATTGATAAAATTCGTATGGTGATGTTTTATCTGCATCTAACCAAATGTTTCCTTTTTCTGATTTCCCAAATTTCGAACCATCTGCTTTTGTAATTAAAGGGCAAGTCATTGCGAAAGCTTTCCCTTCCGTTTCAGAATCAACGTTCATTCTTCGGATTAATTCTGTTCCCGTTGTGATATTTCCCCATTGGTCACTTCCACCCATTTGCAATTTACAATTGTGGTATTTGTGTAAATGATAAAAATCGTACCCTTGAATTAATTGGTATGTAAACTCTGTAAAACTCATTCCTTCGCCTTCACCAGACAAACGTTTTTTCACAGAATCTTTACTCATCATATAGTTTACTGTAATGCGTTTCCCCACTTCACGAACAAAATCGATAAATGAAAAATCTTTCATCCAATCGTAATTGTTCACTAAAACTGGTGCTTGTGCATCCGTAGCATTGAAATCTAAAAAGCGAGATAAAACGCGTTTAATTCCTTCTACATTATGATTTAAAGTGGCTTCGTCTAATAAGTTTCTTTCGTTTGATTTTCCAGATGGATCACCAATCATTCCTGTTGCACCACCGACTAAAGCAAATGGTTTATGTCCGAATTTACGCAAGTGCATCAATAAAATAATCGGCACTAAACTTCCAATATGTAACGAATCTGAAGTTGGATCAAAACCAATATAAACGGCTGTTGGTTCTTTTAAAAGTTGCTCTTCTGTTCCTGGCATAGCATCATGAACTAAGCCTCTCCATTGTAATTCTTCAATTAAATTCTTCATTTTATTTTTTTTAATCTAATTATATTGGGTTTGTGTTTCCTTTTGGTTTATAATTCCAATTTGGAGCAAATGACATTCCAATACCTGTTAATAATATTGGTGCTAATAAAGCCACTGTTTTCTCAACAGAAAATTTTCTTTTTTTCAAACTTTGAATGTCAGATTTCTTAACTTCAGTTACTTTTTTTCCGCTTTTAACAGTCAGTATCGAATCGTTAAAACTTAAAATTTTTAAATTTTTTTCTTTTCCGTTTACTTTTAATTTATAGCTACTTTCTGTTTCAAACTCATTAGAATTCACATCAATGTTTTTATATGTATAGCAACCTTGAAGTAAAATTGTAATGCAAAGCAAATATAGTAGTTTGTTCATTTACTTTTTTATTATTTCTTCACCCACAGCATCTGGGTCATCATCATTTTCTAAAATATCTATTCTTGGTTCTTTCAATTCTTGTGCGTTGGCTAAACTTCTGTTTAAAGATAAAACCAAACTCGGTAATAAAATTAAATTGGTTAACATTCCGAATAATAACGTAATAGAAACCAGACCTCCTAAGGCTACAGTTCCACCGAAATCCGACAAAGTAAATACTGAAAATCCGAACAATAATACGAAAGATGTATAAAACATACTTGGTCCTTCTTCTTCCAAAGTAGAGAAGATAGATTTTTTAATTTTCCAATTATTTCGAATTAATTCTTGTCGATATTGCGCTAAGAATCGAATCGTATCATCGACGGAAAGTCCGAATGCAATTCCGAAAACCAAAATAGTTGAGGGTTTAATTGGAATGCCTAAATACCCCATTAATCCAGCCGTAGCTAACAATGGTAATAAATTTGGAATCAACGCTACAAAAATCATTTTTACTGAACGGAATAGGAAAAAGATTAATGCTCCTGTTAAGGCTAAAGCAAAAAGTAACGATTCTATTAAATTTTCTAATAAATAACTGGTTCCTTTTTGGAATAATAAGGCTTTTCCAGTAATGGTAACTGTGAAGCGTTCTTTCGGGAATAATTTATTGATTCTATCTTGTAATTTTTCTTCCACTTTCACCATTTCATCCGTGCTGACTTCTCTCATAAAAGTCGAGATTCTAGCATATTGACCAGTGGAATCTACATAACTTTTTAATGGATTATTTTTGCTGTCTTTCGACGAATTTTTCAAATAAGGTAAAATAAAAGCTTGTTCTTGGGAATCTGGTAAATCGTAAAAAGCTGGATTTCCATTGTAATACGCTTGTTTCGAAAACTTCACTAAATTGACAATTGAAACCGGTTTTGAAAGTTCTGGAATCGCTTCAATTTCTGATTGTAATTCGTCCATTTTTTTCAAAGTTGAAATTTTCATCACGCCCTTCTTACGTTTGGTATCGATTAGGATTTCAACTGGTAAAACGCCTTTAAATTCTTTTTCAAAGAAACGAATGTCTTCAAAAAAAGCATTGTTTTTGGGCATGTCTTCTAAAATACTTCCAGAAATATTGATTTTATAAATTCCGATAATTCCGATAATTAAAATCCCAACAGCAACTCCATAAACTCTTACATTATGATATTTTACTTGGTCAATAATCCAGTTTTTAAAATTCACTAAATAACCGCGTTCCAAATGTTCTAAATGTTTCGCTTTTGGAATCGGCATAAAACTGAAGAAAATCGGAATTACGAATAAACTCAGCACAAAAAGCGCCATAATATTTATCGAAGTTACGATACCAAATTCTTGTAATAATTTATTGTCTGTAATGATAAATGTAGCAAAACCTACAGCTGTAGTCACATTTGTAATAAACGTTGCTGTTCCTACTTTTGTTAAAACACGTTGTAAACCTTTGGCTCTGTTTCCATGAGCACGTGTTTCTTGATGGTATTTATTGGTTAAGAAAATACAATTCGGAATTCCAATAATAACAATTAAAGACGGAACTAAAGCGGTTAAAACAGTAATTTCATAGCGTAATAATCCTAAAAATCCGAAAGACCACATTACGCCAATCATTACCACAAAAAGTGCCATCATTGTCGTACGGAATGAACGGAAAAAGAAATAGAAAAGTAACGAAGTGACTAATAAAGTCGCACCAATGAACAAGCCAATTTCGCTAATAATCGCTTTGGCATTCATAGTTCTAATATAAGGCATTCCAGAAACTTTGATGTCCGTTTTGGTAGTTTCCTTAAATGTTTCAATAGCTGGAATCAGTTTGTTTAAAACAAATTCTTTTCTTTCGGGTTTGTTTACAATGTCTTTTTTAAGATAAATCACACTTCTAACAATACCACTTTTTTTATTGAACAATAAGCTTTCGTAAAAAGGCATTTTGTTTAATAAATCTTGTTTTTTGGCATTCAAATAAGCAGCATCAGCCACTTTATTTTGATCGATAAAAGGTTTAGTTTGAAAGGTTTTTAAGGAATCGTTTTTGACTAAATCTTGAATTTCATTAAAAGACAAAACGCCATCTACTTCTTTGTTTTTGGAAATAGAAGCCATCATGTT
>JAUMDQ010000010.1:0-4498 GCA_032121715.1 Flavobacterium sp. | reverse complement strand
CATAATTACTTATATTTTTTGTAAAAATAATAAAAAATACTATGCATTCATAATAAATTTTAAATGTTAAAAAAATGTTAAATATTAGTACTATGCGATACAAGGTAACTGCTTTTAGATATATATTTGCATAAGAAAATAACATACTTACTATAGTACTATTTTCAAATCATCAAGTTTCAATCATCAAAATCGGAATTTAATAAGATTCAATTAGAATCTGAAACAAGTTCAGGTTAAATCAAAAAACGAAATCCTGACGTTTTCAGGACTAACAAAAAAAATGAACAACAAATGAACATTGAAAACACAAAAGCACAAATGCGTAAAGGTGTTTTAGAGTTCTGCATCTTATCTGTATTGAAAGAAAAAGACGCTTACACTTCTGAAATTTTAGACACTTTAAAAACCGCTAAATTGCTTGTAGTTGAAGGCACAGTTTATCCTTTACTAACAAGATTAAAAAACGATAACTTATTAAATTATCGTTGGGAAGAATCAACTTCTGGGCCACCAAGAAAATATTATGGTTTAACAGATGAAGGCAAAGAATTTTTAAAAGAATTAAACAACACTTGGAGCGAATTATCTGGTGCTGTAAACACAATAACTAATCAAAACTAACAGGTCATGAACAAAACAACGAGTATAAATTTAGGAGGATATTTTTTTCATATAGATGAAGATGCCTTTAAAAAATTAAGCAATTACTTTGATGCTGTCAGAAGATCATTGTCTCCAGACGGTAGAGAAGAAATTATTAAGGATATAGAAAGTAGAATTTCTGAAATCTTTACAGAAAAACTAGGTACTACAAAACAAGTGATTGGTATCAAGGAAGTTGATGATGTTATTGCCATTATGGGACAACCTGAAGACTATAAAATTGAAGACGAAGCACCAAAAAACGAATATTATTCAAGTTATTCTAATTCAAGTTCTTCAACTAAGAAATTATACAGAGATAAAGAAAACTCTTTATTAGGTGGTGTGATGTCAGGTTTAGGACATTATTTCGGAGTAGATCCATTATGGTTAAGAATAATAATGGTTATCTTATTTTTCGGATTTGGAACTGGTTTAGTGTTGTATTTAATCCTTTGGATTTTAGTTCCTGAAGCAACAACAACTTCTCAAAAATTAGAAATGAGAGGCGAACCCATTACAATTTCAAATATTGAGAAAAAAGTAAAGGAAGGTTTTAGCGAAATTTCAGATAAATTCTCTAACATTGACCACGACAAAATTGCTGCAAATGCAAAATATGGAGCAGAAAGAGTGGGTTCTACTTTGAGTGATATTATTGTAGCTTTATTTAAAGCTTTCGGAAAAGTAGTCGGATTTTTCATCGTACTTTTCGCTACCATAACATTTTTAAGTGTTGTAGTTGGTTCAATCGTTTTATTGTTCTCTTCAACTTTACCAGAAATCATGTTGCATGACAATATTCATACGCCATTTAATTTTGATGTACCACTTTGGGCGCAAGGATTGTTATTATTGTTCTCTGTTGGAATTCCGTTATTTTTCTTTGTATTGGTGGGTTTAAGATTATTAATTCCGAATACAAGATCAATTGGAAACTATGCAAAATACACTTTGTTAGCACTTTGGTTAATTGCAATCGCTTCGTTAACAGTTGTAGGTATCAATTACGCAACTGAGTTAAGTCATGATGGAAAAGTTTCTAAAAAAGAATTACTTCCAATTGTAGCAAATGATACACTTGAAGTGAAATTTGTAACAAATGATTTCTTCTCGAAAAGCAATCATCAAATCTCAAATTTAAGAGTAACACAAGATTCATCTAAACACAATATCATATATTCTAACAATGTAAACTTTCATTTAAAATATACAGATAAAAAGCAACCTTATGTTATTGTAGAAAAAACGGCTCAAGGTAAAAATTTCGATGAAGCTAATAAAAGAGCGGAAAAAATCAAATACAACTTCAAATTTGTAGGTAAACAATTGCTTTTAGATAATTATTTCTTAACGGAAGTTGAAAATAAATTTAGAGGTCAAGAAGTAGATATTTACTTATACATGCCTGAAGGAATGGTATATTATCCAAACAAAAATGTTGAAAGATATTTAAGCGGACATAACTCTGATTACGATTATCATTACGGACCAGAAGGTTACAGATATAATGTTACAGAAAATGAGCTAAAATGTTTAGATTGTCCAATTGATCCGGATAATGACGATGAAGAAACTCATATTGAAAACATTTCAGGAGAAATAATTGGAGATAACAGAGTGGAAACTACTAAAACAGAAAATGATAGCATTGAAAAAGTTTCTGTCAAAGTAAATGGAAAAGAGATTATTAACACAGAAGTGAGAAAATCGAAAAATTAATTTTTTAACAAAACTTTATAGATTTGTTAAAAGGTAGTTCGAAAAATTTTAATAATTTTACAACACTAAAAATCGAAAACATTAAACTAAATAACTATGATACAATTTGTAATAAAAGTAATTGATGTTGCTGTACAACTAGTGATTCAATTTATAGAAAGCATATTTTAGTAATACATTTAGAATTCCCTAGAAATTCTGAAATTATATAACCACAAATCCCGAATTTTTTTCGGGATTTTTTTTAATATATTTGCCTATCAAAATAAAAAACATAAAAATGACAAAAAAAATTACACTCTTCGTTATCGCTTTATTTAGCTTAACTATCGCTTCTGCACAGGTTAAATTAGAAAAAATAAAAGGTTCAAAAATTGTAACCGTAACTACTAAAGAAGTGGAATCTTTCGAAAATGTAGAAATTGAAGAATTTTTAGATGTGTATTTTGTAAAATCAGAAAAAACATCAATTGAAATTGAAGCCGACGATAATTTACACGACATAATCAGTTATAATGTTTTAGGTAATACTTTAAAAATAACAGCTTTAAAACAACCAACTGGTGAAAAAAAATTAGCCATCAGAGTCAATTACAACGATAGTTTAAAAACAATTGTTGCACGTCACGAAAGTAAAATTAACGCGTTAGCCGATATTTCTTTAGAGAATATTACGATTAAGAATTTCGATAAATCACAATCTTTTTTAAATGTTAGATCTACGAATTTTACTTTAATTATGACAGACAAATCGAAAGCTGAAATTAACGTAAAAGCAGATAAAACTACAGTTGAATTAAGTAAAGATGCTAAAGTAAAAGGATTAATTGCTTCGCCTGAAGCTAAAATCGATTTGTACCAAAAAGCAGAAGCTGAAATTGAAGGCGATGCGCAAATTGCGAAAATCAGATTAGATAATAATTCGAGTTTAATTGCGAAAAAATTCACTGTAAAAGATATGGAATTGGTAGCAGAAAGCTATACAAAATGTTCTGTAAACGCTCAAAAATCTATTGAAATATCAGCATCTGGAAAAACAGAAATCGATTTATTAGGTGAACCAAAAGTAGATTTAAAAGTTTTCACAAACAGCGCCATTTTAGCTAAGAAAGAAAAGTAATATAATGAAAAAAGATATTATTATTCCAGAAGTGGAAAACGTATATATTGTTGCTATTAAAGAATGGAATGAAGATTTTGGCGAAAATTCATGGTATGCTTACATCTTAAACAATAATTCAGAAAAATTAGAAATGGCCATGGTGGTTTCTAATGCAGAAGGAATTATAAATAACGAAGAAAGAAAAACCGGAAGTTTCCGTCACGCATTCAACGAAGTTTTGCCAGAAACAGCTATCAAAGTAGAATTGTTAGAAAATAACGTTTTGCAATTGAACAATCATTTCATGTTAACGTATTTTCTTAACGGAAAATTATACGATAAAAAATTTACTTTCGATGCCAATTCAATAACAGACGAAAACACTACAGAATTACAAAAAATCAACAGAGTTGGTGTAATTGGAAAATAACTCAAATTAAAACTTTACCGTAGATTCGCAGATTTATTTATTTTTTTAATCTACTAATCTGCGGTTTTTTTATTCCCAATAATCTCATTTTATATCCCATAAAATTGCTTATTTCAATTTGTTTGTTGAAATTTACGACAACAACATTTACAGATATGAAATTGAAGATTAACAATCACCAAAATAAAAATAGCCTAAGTAAAAAAGTACTTTTACTATTACTATTCCCAACTTTAATATTCTCACAAAATTTCCAACAACACGTCAATCCATTTATTGGAACAGGCGGACACGGACATACATTCCCTGGAGCAACGGTTCCTTATGGAATGGTGCAATTATCTCCAGACACCAGAATTGACGGCAGTTGGGACGGTTGTGGTGGCTATCATTACGATGATTCCATAATTTACGGATTTTCGCACACGCATTTAAACGGAACAGGCGTTTCCGATTTTGGTGATATCATGCTAATGCCAACTATGGGCGAACCTTCTTTTGATAATAAAGTCTATTCTTCGACATTTTCACATGCAAATGAAAAAGCTTCAGCTGGATTTTATTCGGTAAAATTAGACAAACATAATATCGATGTGCGT
>JAUMDQ010000009.1:3059-3360 GCA_032121715.1 Flavobacterium sp. | reverse complement strand
GTATTGCCAGTTCAACAGAAAACACTTTATACGAAATGGCGAAAACTAAAGCGCCAATTCCACCAACGATATATCCAATTAATGGAAAATATCTAGTCGCTTTGTTTAGATAAGTTGGATCATGTGTGATGTTTTTTGGACAAGGAATTCTTGTATAAAACATTAAGGCTGTAAAAAATATATCTAGTTGTTTTTTCATTTTTTTTATTTAACCGCAAAGAACGCAAAGTTTTTCGCAAGGACCCAAAGGAAATTTCTTTTACTTGATTCTTTTTACTTTTTACTTGGCTCTTTCTACTTG
>JAUMDQ010000009.1:0-3049 GCA_032121715.1 Flavobacterium sp. | reverse complement strand
CAAGACATTTAACGGCATTATATACTAACTGTTTCATATTGCTAAATTATTTATAAATACTCGGATATATACCGATTAATGTCATGTTTTTTGACCAATAAACTTGACGCTATAATCTTTCTTAAATATGTTAACTGTATACTTCTTTTTACTTTTTACTTGCCTCTTTCTACTTGCCTCTTTCTACTTGCCTTTTTATTTATTACTAACTCCTGCACTTTCAAAAGTTGCCATTTCGTTTAAAAAAGTTAGCGAAGATTGAATAACTGGAAATGCAACTGCACAACCACTTCCCTCACCTAATCTCATATTTAAAGATAAAATAGGTTCTACCTGTAAATATTTCAGCAAATCGATGTGTGCTTTTTCTTCTGAACAATGTGAAAAAATGGCGTTATGCTTTATTCCTGGATTCTTTTGATAAGCGATTAAAAAGGCCACCGTAGAAATAAATCCATCCACTAAAATTAGCATATTATTTTTATAGGCTTGTAACATTCCTCCTGACATTTGCAAAATTTCAAAGCCTCCAAAATATTGAACTAAATTTTCCCAATTCGCTTCTTCCTTAAAATTAGAAATCGCTTTTGATAAAATCTCAATTTTGTTTTTTAATTTTTCATCTACAACTCCCGTTCCTTTTCCTACACAATCTTCAATTGAAATTTTGGTAAGAACACTCATCAAAACTGAAGCTGTAGAAGTATTTCCGATACCCATTTCTCCAAAACCAATGCAATTACTCCCGTTTTGATAAATTTCATTTACCACTTCGGCACCATATTGAAAAGATAAATTCATTTCATCGCTACTCATTGCTGAAGTGGTTAGAAAGGATTGCGTTCCTTTTGCAATTTTCTTATTGATGATTGGAGTATTCGTTGGAAAATCGTAATTAACACCAGCGTCAACAATCTTTAAATCGATATGATTTTGTTTACAAAATACTGAAATTGCCGCGCCACCATTCAAGAAAGTTTCTACCATTTGTCGCGTTACTTCTTGCGGATAAGCACTTACACCGTGATTGGCAATTCCATGATCAGCAGCAAAAACAACAATCGTTGGATTTACAATTTTTGGCGATTCTGATTGAAATACCAAACCGATTTGTAACGCTAATTTTTCTAAAACACCTAACGAACCTAAGGGTTTTGTTTTTTGATTAATCTTATTAATCAATTGGTCTTTTAAATCAGATGTATCCGAATGCAAAACCGCAAAATTTTCTAATTCTAAATGATTGATTGGCGTAAAGTCTTCAATTTTTGTAACGATTGGTTTATCCAATTTTTGTTTCCAATCTAATTGTTGCAACATCGGTTGTTTTCCGTAATCTGTTGCTGGTTTTCCGATACAGAAATACCCTAAAGGTTCAATATAATCGGGTAAATTTAATAACTTTTTAAAATGATGGTAATTGATAATCGAAACCCAACCCATGGAATAACCTTGTTCGGTCAACGATAACCAAATGTTCTGAGCCGCACAAACCGAGCTAAATTTTACGGATTCATTACTTCCAACAGTACCAATCGAAAATTTATCTAAAACGGAACGGTCGTAAGCAATCACTAATCCGATTGGTGCTTCTTCAATCGCTTCTAACTTTAATTCTAAATACGATTTTTTTTGATTTTCAGAATCGGTTTGATTGGCTGATTTTTTATGATAAGAAGTAAATAATTCTTTTACTTGCTTTTTAACTTCTGAAGACTCAATGATATAATATCGAGTCGCATCTGTTAATCCTACGGATGGTGCTTTGTGTCCGGCTTCTAATGCTTTTTCCAACACTTCAGCAGGAACTTCATCATTTGTAAAATGGCGTGTATCTCTTCGTTCGGAAATTATATCGTATAATGACTTCATTAAATTTATTTATTTTCTTCCCAAACGATAAAACAATAATTATCATACGTTTGTTTGTGATATTTTGGTAAATTAATTTTCTCTTTGAACAAAGGACAATTTATCACTAAAGTATGATATTCCCCATTTTCGCCACAAGCGTCAATTCCTTTTTGTTGTAATTCTAGTGCTAATTCTTTGGTTAAGATTTTACCTAAATAGTGTTCGCCCATTTCTAAATTACAAGAAACAATCATGGTTTCTATTCCTGAATCGATCATCTGAAAAACCAAATCTATTCTATCTTGTTGCCATAACGGCAGAAAAGCTTTTAGTTCTGCTGCGTTGCAAACTTTCTCTTCCCATTCACGATGTGGTTCTAAATCGATATCGCCAAAAACAACACCTTCAATTTCGTATTGTTTTTTAATATCGTGTAAAATCGCAATATAATTTTTCTCATACTCATTCCACGATGCAGGAACGGCAACTAAAGGCACACCAATTTGTTTAGCTTGTTGTTCTAATACAGAAAATGGAATACCGTGTGAACGCGAAACTTTTCCGTTTTCATTCATCATGTTTAATAAAACTGTTGGCTTCAATCCTTGTTCTGCTGCTTTCATTAAGGCAAAACAACTGTCTTTTCCACCACTCCAAGAACTTAATACTCTCATCCTATTTAACTTGCATAGGTAAACCTGAAACCATAAAAGTTACTTTATCTGCTTTCTTGCCAATAAACTGATTCACCCAACCTTGTAATTCAACAAATTTTCTACCGATATGCGTTTCTGCGTGAACGCCCATTCCGATTTCATTTGTAATGATTATTATCGTTGTATCTTCTATTAAAGCTAGTTTTTCAATTTCAGCTTTAGCTAATTCTAAAGAAAGTTCAACATCGTTTTTCGTATCTACAAAAAAGTTCGTTAACCATAAAGTCACACAATCTACAACTGCTACTTTTCCTTTAAAATCAATTTGAGACAAGTTTTTTTCTTCTTCTATGTTGGTCCAATTTTCGTCTCTTTCACTCTGATGTCTGTCTATTCTTTTCTGAAAATCACCATCCCATTTTCGGGCTGTAGCCACATACATTGGATTCGTAGAAAGTTCTAATGCTAAATTTTGAGCATAACTACTTTTTCCAGAACGTTCTCCACCAGTAATTAAATATATCATTCTTATAAATTAA
>JAUMDQ010000008.1:0-12097 GCA_032121715.1 Flavobacterium sp. | reverse complement strand
GTGATTACTGTTTCAATTATATATTTACTTTTTAAAGAAGTTTCAATTGTAAAATTAACTTCATTTTTATTGGTTGTTTTCTTTGTGGTATTAATATCGGCTTTGTTTCTTATTTTAAATTTCTCTTCACAACCTGATTATTTGGTTGTTTTTTACATCCGTAGATTTCTTATACAGCCTTTGTTTTTGATTTTGTTTGTTCCTGCTTTCTATTATCAGAGAAAAGTTCAATAAATTTTTGTAACTTTATATAAAGTTATGCAAAATGAAAGTCACAAAATTATCAGGAGAACAGGTTGATTATCAACAAGAAAAATTAATTCGTTCTTTAAAAAAATCAGGTGCAGAAGACCATGTTGTGTCAGAAATTCTTCAGCATATAGAACCTCAATTGTACGACGGAATTTCTTCAAAAAAAATATATAAACTCGCTTTTCAATATTTAAAAAATTATTCCAACGTAAATGCGGCACGATATAACCTTAAATCTGCCATGGTTGCACTTGGACCTGCTGGTTTTTATTTCGAAAAATTTATTTCAAAAATTCATGAAGTTTTAGGCTTCAAAACGCAAATTAATCTAACTTTTAATGGGAAATGCGTGTCACATGAAATAGATGTAATGCTTTTAAAAGATGATTTGATTACAATGATAGAATGTAAATTTCATTCAGGAAATGAAGCAAAAACAGATGTGAAAGTTCCTATGTATATTTTATCGCGTTTCAACGATTTGAAAGAAAGAAAATACAAACTTTTTGGACAGCTTAGATTTATTAATTCTTGTTTAATTGTTACGAATAATAAATTTACAGAAGATGCTTTAATTTTTGCAAAATGCTCCAATTTAAAAATGCTAAGTTGGGATTACCCGCTTCATAATGGTTTAAGAGAAATTATTGATCGCTTAAAAATTTACCCGATTACTTGTTTAACAACACTAACACTTAATGAAAAAGAACAGTTGTTAGCAGTAAATATTATTACAGTAAAAGATTTATTAGCAGAAAAAAACTGGCTCGAAAATTTAGAGCTAAGTGAAATAAGAATAAAAAGAGTGTTAACGGAAGCCAATCAATTATAAATATTTTGTTATGAAAATTCATTTTTTAGGCGCAGCAAGTACGGTTACGGGTTCTAAATTTCTGATTGAAACAGATGGATTAAGAATTCTAGTAGATTGTGGAATGTTTCAAGGGTTGAAAGCGTTACGCGAATTAAATAGAGAACCTTTATCCGTTTTACCCAATACAATTGATTTTGTGATTTTAACTCACGGACATTTGGATCATTGTGGTTGGTTGCCAAAATTAGTAAGCGAAGGTTTTGAAGGGAAAATTTTCTGTTCGCATCCCACAAAAGAAATTGCTAGGTTAATTTTACAAGATAGTGCGAAAATTCAGGAAGAAGAAGCCGAAATGGCGAATAAAAATAAGTATTCTAAGCACGATCCAGCCACACCTTTGTATACTTTAGAAGAAGCAAAAAGAGTACTTCCGTTTTTTCGAGTAGTCGAACCAAATTTAGAAGTAAAATTAGCAGATAATTGTTGGTTTAAATTGTTTTATGCTGGACATGTTTTAGGCGCTTGCTCTTTGGAAATCCATGTTGAAGATAAGGTTTTAGTTTTTTCAGGAGACATTGGTCAAGATGATGATGTATTAATGTTTCCACCAATTAAACCGAAACAAGCAGATTATGTTTTTTTGGAAAGTACGTATGGAAACAGGATTCATCCGCAAGAAGATGTTTTGTTAGAATTAGAATCCATCATTAATAACACCGTTAACAGAAATGGAAATGTGGTGATTCCAAGTTTTGCTGTTGAAAGAGTGCAAACCATGATGTATTTAATTTGGCAATTAAGAAAACAAGATCGCATTCCGAATATCAAATATATTATTGACACACCAATGGGAATTAGTGTTTTAGATATTTTTAGAGATAATTTAAAATGGCATAAATTAGCAGCGAACGACTGTGAAGAAATGTGTGATACTTTTACTTTAATTTCAGATTATCAAGATACGATTGCCGCAATTTACGATGAAAACCCAAAAGTGGTGATTGCAGCAAGCGGAATGGTAACTGGTGGAAGAGTGTTATCCTATTTAGAAAGATATATCACAGAACCAGAAAATACAGTAATTTTAGTTGGCTTTCAAGCTGAAGGAACAAGAGGTAGAAGATTATTAGAAGGGGAAAAAGAAATAAAATTTCACGGAAAATTTTATCCAGTTAATGCAAACATACTTTCAATTGAAGGCTTATCTGCGCACGGCGATCAAAATGATTTATTGAATTGGATAAGCGAATTGGAAAAACCACCAACTAAAATATTTTTAATTCATGGCGAAAATACAGCACTTGATGGGTTAAGAATCAAAATAGCAGAGCGTTATAAATATAATTGTCAAATTCCTATTTTAAATCAAGTAATTGAAATTTAAGTGTTAACATTATTTTAGATAAATATTTTCATATATTTGCGACAATGAATTTCAAAAGACATATAAGTGTTCTCTTAGCATTATTTATTTTATTAGTAAATAGTAGTGCGAGTTTGGTTTTGCATTATTGCCATGACCAAATAGCTTCTGTATCTTTAGTATATCAAGAAAATAAAGTCGTAGATTCTGCTGATGAAGATTCTTGCTGTGCTTCTGATGAAATAGAAGAGGAAGGAAGCTGTTGTTCTAATGAAGAAATAAAAGTGGACAAAAAAATTGACTATTCTCTTTTAAAAGGGTTTAAATTTAATGTTGTAGCTGTTCATTTCGAAAATAAAATACCTTCTTTCTTTAGTGAAGAAGATGTTTTATCTGCAAACAAAAAAATATTGGATTACTACTGTGATTCAAATGCACCACCTTTTTACAAACTCTATTCACAACTTATTTTTTACGCATAATTACTATCGTTTTTAGATTTCAAAATTTATAAACTTTACTAAAATAATTATGTATAAAATATTATTATTGGTTTTATTTCCAATACTTTCTTTGGCACAAAGCAGTGTGCAAGGAAAAATCACAGATAAGGAAAACAATCCTATCGCGAATGTAAAAATCACTATTCCAACATTAAATGCAACTTTGTCTTCAGACGAAAATGGTTCGTTTACTTTAATTCAAGGAAACGGGAGCGTATTACTTATTCTAGAAAAAGAAGGGTTTCAAAAACTTGAAATTCAGCAAAATGCTGCTGCAGATTTTACCATTCAATTAGAAAAAGCTATTGTTGAAAGTAATATTGAAACGGTAAATGTGGTTAAAAATCAAAAGACTTTAGGAAGAAAACAAAAAGCCGTAACCAATACTCAAAATTTATCACAAGGCGAATTGCAAAAAGCCGCTTGTTGTAATTTGTCGGAAAGTTTTGAAACGAATCCATCAATTGATGTGAACTTTTCAGATGCCGTTACGGGGAATAAACAAATTAAAATGTTGGGTTTAACTAGCCCGTATATTTTGATGAGTGAAGAAAATATTCCAGCTATTCGAGGCGCTTTACAAGCAACAGGTTTAAATTTTATTCCAGGTACTTGGGCAGAAAGCATCCAAATTACGAAAGGTGCCGGAAGTGTGACTAATGGTTATGAAAGTATTTCGGGACAAATTAATTACGAATTGTTAAAACCTCAAAAAGAAGATCCTTTTTTCACAAATGTGTACGCTTCAAATGATGGAAGGTATGAGTTGAATACCCATTTCGCTAATAAATATTCTGATAAATTAAGTTCCCTAGTTTTATTACATGGTAACACAAGAACGATTAAAAACGACATGAATAATGACGGATTTCTAGACAATCCGTTAGGAAAACAAGTCAATATTTTAAATCGTTGGCAATATAATAATGCTGAAAAAGGCATTGTTTCCTTTTTAAATATCAAATATTTTAAAGATGAAAAAACGGGCGGAACTTTAAATCAAGATGCTTTAAGTCCGTTAACATGGACAAGTAATGTAAATACAGATAAAGTAGAATTGTCTCATAAAATTGGCTACCTTTTTCCAGATATGCCTTTTCAAAGTATCGGATTTCAACAAGCGTTTCAGTACAATAAAATGAATTCTCAATTTGGTGAAAATAGTCATCAAATTAATCATAAAAGTTA
Organism: Flavobacterium sp.; assembly: GCA_032121715.1. Taxonomy (GTDB): domain Bacteria; phylum Bacteroidota; class Bacteroidia; order Flavobacteriales; family Flavobacteriaceae; genus Flavobacterium. Next base: position 7,977 of record JAUMDQ010000008.1, on the reverse strand, counting down.
CTTTTCAAATTTGTTGTTCAATTCTATTATTAGCAATACGAAACATAAGTTTATCACGGGAATTAATTTTAATTACGATAGTTTTCAAGAAAATTTACAAGTTAATTTTACGAAAAATTACGACAGAATTGATACGTCAATCGGTTCGTTTTTTGAATATGCTTATGATAATTTAAATAATTTCAGTTTCGTTTTAGGAGCAAGAGCTGATAATCACAACAGATTAGGTTTATTTTTCACACCAAGAGCACACGTAAAATACAATCCGTTTGAAAAAACAACGTTGCGTTTTTCAGCCGGAAGAGGAAAAAGAGCGTCAAATATGTTTGTAGAAAATATTAACGTTTTGGCAAGTTCTAGAGATGTGATTGTGAATGATGAAAACGGTAAATTATATGGTTTGAATCCAGAAATTGCATGGAATTACGGAACAAGTTTAATTCAGAAATTTTTCCTTTTCGGGAAAGAAAATGAAATTGTTGTGGATTATTATAAAACAGATTTTAGTAACCAAATTGTGGTGGATTTAGAAAACCCGAGTCAAGTTACTTTCTCTAATTTAAAAGGAAAAAGTTTTGCAGAATCTTTTCAAATAGAGTGGAATATTACTTTAATGACGCATTTAAATTTAAGAACTGCCTACAAATATTTGAATGTAAAAACGGATTATGCTACAGGATTATTAGACAAACCATTGCAAGCTAAAAACAGATTTTTTGCAAATATTGCCTACGAAACGCATATCAAAGATAAAGGACAACAATGGAAGTTTGACGCTACGTTTAACTGGATTGGAGAACAACGTTTACCAAGTACTTTGGCAAATCCAACACAATATCAATTGCCAACTTATTCACCAAATTACCAATTAATTAATACACAGGTTACTAGAACTTTTTCTAGTACATTTGAAATGTATTTAGGTGCTGAAAATTTAGGTAATTTTAAACAAAAGAATGCCATTATTGCTTCAGATAATCCAAACAGTCCATATTTTGATAGTACCATGATTTATGGTCCAGTTTTTGGTAATATGTTTTATGCAGGATTACGTTTTAAAATTAAAGCCAAAAAAGAAGTAGTTGCTACAGAAAAAAAAGAAGTAGAAAATCATAATAATCATTAAAAGTATATAATCATGAAAAAATTAGTATTAGTAGTATTGTTTGCCTTTATAGGAATGAATATAAATGCGCAAGAGAAACCAAATAAAAACAAGAAAGTTCAAATTGAAGTAAATGGGAATTGCGATATGTGTAAAAAACGTATTGAAAAAGCGGCTTATTCGGTAAAAGGTGTAAAAAGTGCTACTTGGCATGCAGATCACCAAGATTTACATTTAATTTTAGATGAAACGAAATGTAAAGTAGTTGATGTGGAAACAGCGATTGCAAAAGTAGGTCATGACACACAAGATGTTAAAGCTACAGATGATGAATATGCTAAAATTCATGGATGTTGTAAGTACAGAACAGACGAAAAGCACTAATCAAACAAATGTTAAAATAAATTATTATATTTGGAATGACTAACCAATTAAATTATTTATTATGCCTTTTAATTTTTACGCAATTTTAGCAGCAACATTAGTTTCATTAGTTGTAGGTTTTGTTTGGTACAATCCGAAAGTATTTGGTACAATTTGGATGCAAGAAACCGGAATGACTGAAGAAAAAGCCCAACAAGGGAACATGGCTAAAATCTTCGGGTTAACTATCGTTTACTCCTTTTTAATTTCATTCATGTTATCTGGAATGGTAATTCATCAAGTTGGTGCTTTAGGAATGACAGGCGGCGATGAATCAATTGCTTTACCATCATACGCTGCTTTCATGGCAGATTATGGAAATGCGTTTAGAAGTTTTCAACATGGTGCACTTCATGGATGTATGACAGGAGTATTATTTGTTTTACCAATTACGGCTATTAATGGTTTGTTTGAACAAAAATCTTGGAAATACATCTTAGTAACGGGTGGTTTTTGGATTGTTTCTTTAACTATTATGGGTGCAATTATTTGCGGATGGAAATAATTAACATTTTATTATAAAATAGAAGTCCTACATTTGTAGGACTTTTTTATGCCTTTTATTACCTTTTGAGAAAAATTACTATAAATATATTTGATTCAATTCAAAGCTTACCAGAAAATTGGAATGCCGTAGCTTCTGCCAACCATTTTCTGCAATTGCCGTATTTAAAGGTTTTGGAACTTTCTGCACCAACAAATATGCAATGTTTTTATATTGGTTTTTATGAGAATTCCGAATTAATAGGCGTTTCATTAGCCCAATATTTAGATTTAAATAAATTAGAGTCTTTTGGTGAAAGAGACAATTGTTTTAAAACGCACATTCGAAATTTTATTTTCAGAAACTTTGCTTCGCACACTTTGTTTATTGGGAACAATATGATTACGGGTCAAAATGGTTTTACTTTCAATAAAGAAATCAGTTTTCAAGAAGTTAGTCATATTTTGATGCAAACTTCGGAGGAATTAGTAACTTATTTTAAACAAAAAGGAATAAAAATTCATTTGGTTTCTTTTAAAGATTTTTATCAAGATTGCGCTACTGCATTTAAAAATCATGCTTTTGCTAATGTGTATGAATTCAATACACAACCGAATATGATTTTTGAGTTGCCATCCAATTGGCTTTCTACTGAAGATTATTACAATTCTTTTTCTAAAAAATACAGGGACCAATACAAAAGAGCACATAAGAAATTTGACGGTATTTTAGTTAAAGAATTAGATGTTGATGAGGTTGTTTTTTATGAAACAAGAATCAATGAATTGTATCATCATGTAGCCAAAAACGCCCCTTTTAATACTTTTTTCTTAGCTGAAAATCATTTCTCTACCTTTAAAAGACAATGTGGGCATGGTTTTAAAATATTTGGTTATTTTTTAGAAGAAAAGCTAATTGGTTTTCATTCAGTTTTATTAAATGATACTGTTTTAGAAACCTATTTCTTGGGTTACGATGACCAAGTTCAAAAAGAAAATATGTTGTATTTGAATATGCTGTACAATATGACCGAATTCGGAATTACACATCAATTTAAAAAAATCATTTTTGGAAGAACCGCTTTAGAAATCAAAAGTTCTATCGGAGCCACTCCAATAATGATGTCGGGTTTTATTTATCACAGGATGCCATTAGTCAATAAGTTTTTAGGTAAAATTTTTAAAAATTTAGAACCAGAAACCGTTTGGCAACAACGTCATCCTTTTAAATAGAAAAATTAGCATTTGATTCAAAAATTGACCCCGATTTTTTATTGAAATAAACTAATAGTTTTCTTACTTTTGAGCATATTTTTATTTCATGCAAAAAGCATTTTTATTCCTTGTATTTTTAGTAGCGTTTTCTTGTAAAGAGAATCCAAAAAATACGGTTTCTTTTTATTTCTGGAGAACAGAATTTAAATTATCTACTAAAGAACAACAAGCTTTAAAAGACAATAAAGTCACCAAGTTATATGTGCGTTATTTTGACGTTGCATTGCAAAACAACACTCCATTTCCAGTAAAACCAATACGTTTTGAAAATAAATTGGTTGCCCAAAAAATAATACCAACCATTTTTATAAAGAATGAAGTTTTTTTATCCAAAAACACGGATATAGAAAAGCTAAGTACAAATATTTTAAAACTAATTAATCAAATTAATTCAGTCCATAAAATTCCAAATTCAGAAATACAAATTGACTGCGATTGGTCATTAGAAAGTCGAGATAATTATATGCGTTTTTTGAAAGTGTTAAAAACCAAATATGGAAAAACGTTGTCTGCAACTATACGATTACATCAAGTGAAATATTTCGAAAAAACAAAAGTGCCACCAGTTGATTATGGTGTGCTAATGCTTTATAATATTGGAACTGTTAACGCAAAAGGCGAAAAGGCGATTTATGATAAAGAGATTGCGTTACAATATTTACCTTATTTAGAAAAATATCCTTTAAAAATTAAAACTGCTTTGCCAATATTTTCTTGGTTAGTTCACACTAGAAATGGACAAGTGGTGCAAATAATTTCAAAGAAAAACATAAATGATTATCAAAATAAAATTAATTTTGATGTCGATTACCCAAAACATGTGGTGACCCAAAGTGGTATTGCTTTTGGAGATTTTTATAAGGAAGGTGATATATTGTTTGAAGAAACTATTTCCCCAGACGATATTGAAGAAATGAAAACGTTGATACATAAGTATAGTAAGCATGCTCAAACGGAATTTATATATTACGATTTAGACCAGAAAAATTTAAACAAACACAAAAATGAGTACAATTTTTAGCACAGTTTCTCTAAAATATTCCGCATTAATTATTAGTGTAATTGCCGTTTTTTCTATTTCTGGTGGAGGAGATGACGAATCGTATTGGTCGAATTATAATTCTACTTTCGCACCTGAAGCATTTGTTGATGATAAATCTTATGAACCTTTGTTTTATTCAAGCGATATGTTTTATGGTTATGATAATTATATGCAAGGCCACTCTTACCGATTTGTTGAAAATCAAGTAGAAGAATGGAACTCATATTTAGACAATCAAATTTCCAAAAAAGAATTAAATGTCATTATTGGTTCCGATTCATTGAATGATGTGGTTGCTAAAGTTTGTTTAGCGATTAAAAATAATAAAGCCAACAGTTCAAGTAAGAAATATAACTTGGAGAACGTAAAAACGAAACAATTTTTTATGTTTATTAATTTAGCAAAATCACTCGAAGATGCAACGAATTTCTGGCCTGATTGGGATTATAAAACAGATACTTATTCGGAATCAACAAAAATAAAAACAAGTGTAATTAAGAAAATTGAGAGATTGTACAATGAAACGACTGACACTTTTCTAAAAGAGAAATATTGGTTTCTAACCATAAAAGCTTGTTTTTATTCTGAAAATCGAAACAATACGATTAGTTTTTTTAATGGAACTTCAGCGAAAGTTGAAAAAGGAATTAGTTATTACAGAGCTTTATCTTACGTTGCAGGTATAAATTATTCTCAAAAAAAATATGCGTTATCTAATTACCAATTTGCAGTAGTATTTGAAAACTGTCCTATTTTAAGAAAAGAAGCAATTTTTGATTTTAGACCACAAGAAACTAAAGATTTTAACGAATCTTTAAACATGACAAAAAACAATGAGGAAAAAGCGGCTTTGTGGACACTATATGGTTATTATGCAGATCCAGTAGAAGCTATTGCAAAAGTTTACACAATCGATCCCAAAAACAAACATTTAACGTATCTGTTAACGCGAGCCGTAAACATTGAGGAAAATAATTTAAATCGTTCAGAATACATAAAATACACCCGAAAATCTTATGTGAACGAAAGTAAATTAGACCAAAAACTTTATACTCTTGTGTCTGAAATTGCGAATAAAAACAATACGCTTAATCCGTATATGTGGCAAATTGTTGCTGGATATTTCGAAACATTAAAAGGAAATTATTCAAAAGCTACTACGCATTTAAATGAAGCTAAAAAAACCGCTCCGCAGAAAATTCTAGTCCAAAATCAAATTAAATTGTTTGCTATTTTTAACCAAGTTTCTAAAACGAAGGTGTTAAATACTCAAACTGAAAATGAATTGCTTCCGAATTTAGTTTGGCTTTATAATTATAATAAACAAATTGAAAGTGTTACTGAATATTATTCAAGAGAGACTTCAGATGAAGAGACGAAACTAAGAACTGATTTTTTAGTAAGTTGGTCACGTAGTTATATTTCTAATCTTTATAAAAAACAAAATAATGAGGTAATGTCAGAACTTTTTTCTAGGGAAGATAATTATTATGCTAAACAAGAACGACTAGAAAAAATGCAAACTTATTTTTTAGAAAACAAAAATACAGCTTGGGATAAATTGGCACAATCATTATATACAATTACTCTTGAAGATATTTATGAATATAAAGGAATAATGTTCGCTTATAAAAATCAAATTGATGAGGCGATAATCGAATTTAAAAAATGTAAAAAATTAGATACTTTATATGGTAATCCTTTCAATGGGAAAATAATGGATTGTATTGATTGCGACCATAATGCTAAACAAAAAACAAAATATACCAAATTGACTTTTTTAGAAAAGGTTAAGGAAATACAAAATAATGTAGCGAATGATGCAGAAACATTTTCAGGAAACATTTTATTAGGAAACGCTTTTTATAATATGTCTCATTACGGAAATGCCAGACTATTTTATAATAATCCTATTGTAGATCAGTATGGGAATTATATCGATGAAGAATTTAGCGATATTTTGTTTAGTAATTCTCAGACTGAAAATTATTATAAAGAAGCATTAAATACAGCTCAAAATGATGAAGAAAAAGCCAAAGCAACTTTTCTTTTAACTAAAATCGAAAGAAATAAATTTTATCTTTCCAAGCAATTTGTTCCAGATAAAGTAGATTTTATTACTTTTAAGGGCTATAAAATTTTAATGCAGAACTATTCAAATACTAAATACTATCAGGAAGTGATAAATGAATGTGGCTATTTTAGTAGAGTAGCCGACCAATAATTATCTATATGAAAAAATTACTAGTTATATTTTTTTTGTTTTTAAGTGCGATTACTTTTTCTCAAACTAATTTTGAAAAAGCAGAAAAGCTGTTTAAAGAAAAGAAATATTCAGAAGCCAAAAGTTTGTTTGAAAGTTATTTGAAATCGGTTCCCAATCATCAGAAAACAATAGAGTATTTAGGAGATATTGCTGGAAGTTCTAAAATGTGGGATGTTGCCATAGAGCATTATAAAAAACTAAAAATTTCAAATCCAAATAGCGCCAATTATTGGTTTAAATATGGTGGTGCCATGGGAATGAAAGCTAAATCTGTCAATAAATTTAAAGCTGTCGGTATGATTGACGACATTGAAACTGCGTTTTTGAAAGCAGCTACATTAGATAAAAAACACATTGAAACCCGTTGGGCTTTAGTAATTTTATATATCGAATTGCCTGGAATTATTGGTGGAAGTGAAAAAAAAGCAGCCAAATATGCAGAGGAACTTTTAGCGATTTCAAAAGTAGACGGTTATTTAGCCAAAGGATACATTGATGTATATTACAAAAGATATAAAGCTGCCGAAGTTAATTTACTAAAAGCACATCAAATAGGGAAGTCGGCTACCACTTATGCCAAACTTTACGATTTGTATCTGAATAAATTAAAAGATAAAGCAAAAGCACAAAACTTAAAAAAATAATCAAAATTCAAGTTCCTATAATCAATTGGAATTTAGAATTTAAAAATAGAATTTTCAAATGCGTACACATTTTATAGCTATTGGTGGAGCAGCCATGCACAATTTAGCATTAGCCTTACACAATAAAGGATATCAAGTTACAGGTAGCGATGATGCTGTTTTTGAGCCTTCAAAATCTCGATTAGAAAAGAAAGGATTATTACCTATTGAAATGGGTTGGTTTCCAGAAAAAATTACTTCAGATATTGAAGCAATTATTTTAGGAATGCACGCTAAAGCAGATAATTCTGAATTACTAAAAGCTCAAGAATTAGGTTTGAAAATTTATTCGTATCCTGAGTTTTTATACGAACAATCTAAAAATAAAACGAGGGTTGTTATTGGTGGTTCACACGGAAAAACTACAATTACTTCTATGATTTTACACGTAATGCATTATCATAATATCGAAGTGGATTATATGGTTGGCGCCCAATTAGAAGGTTTTGATACGATGGTTCATTTAACTGAAACTAACGATTTTATTGTTTTAGAAGGGGATGAATATTTATCTTCTCCAATGGACAGACGACCAAAATTTCACTTGTATCAACCAAATATTGCTTTGCTTTCTGGAATTGCTTGGGATCATATTAACGTGTTTCCAACGTTTGAAAATTATGTAGAACAATTTAGTGTTTTCACCTCGCAAATTACAAATGGTGGAGTTTTAATTTATAACGAAGAAGACGCAACCGTA
>JAUMDQ010000007.1:0-11486 GCA_032121715.1 Flavobacterium sp. | reverse complement strand
TAAACAGAATGCAACAGCTTTCCAAGATCCTCCACGACCCACTTTTCTTTGGTTTTTTGCATCTGCTACGTTTGGATTCATAGTTGATACGAATTCGTAAGCACCAGCATCATATGATGTTTCTGTCCACTCTGAAACGTTACCAGCCATGTTGTATAAATTGAAATCATTTGGCTCGTAAGATTTAGCTTCTACAGTGTATAAAGCGCCATCTGCAGCATAATCTCCTCTGTTTGGTTTGAAGTTAGCTAAGAAACATCCTCTGTCATTTTTAGCGTAAGGACCTCCCCAAGGGTAAGTTCCTGATTCAATTCCACCTCTTGCAGCATATTCCCATTCTGCTTCAGTTGGTAAACGGAAAGAGTTTACTTGATCTCTACCTTTTTGTTTTTTAACATAAGAGTTTTTGTACATTGTTCTCCAAGCACAGAATGCTTTAGCTTGTTTCCAAGAAACTCCAACTACTGGATATTCTCCGTAAGCTTGGTGCCAAAAATAATCGTTGTGCATTGGTTCGTTGTAAGAGTATGCGAAATCTTTAATCCAAGCAGTTGTATCTGGATAAATTTCTAAAGGTGGTGCATCTTCATAAAAGTTTTTACGACCTTTTTTCTTTACAGCTTTATTTAAATCTACTTGATTGTATTTGAATTTTAATTTACTTACATCAATCGTTTTTAACCCATTAAACGATTCTGATTCAGGTAAATACATAGAATCCATTACTTCAACATAATCCGCATCTGGATATTTTGCAGTTTCCGTAATTAATTTTACTTTTTTGTTAGTTTTTCTATTTGCATAAGGATCTTTTTCAGTTCCAACGCTATAATAGTTTTCGTACATATATTTGTCATATGCCGTCATTTTTTCTGGATCTGTGTCCGCAAAGCCATAGTCGCCAATGCTTCCACCACCTTTTCCGCTTTTTCCGCCTTCAGCTGGTTTTGCACCTGCTTCTTCCGCTTGAATAGCTAATCTTGTTCTAATAGTTGAATCTTTCACCCATTCTACGAATTGACGGTATTCACTATTTGTAATTTCCGTTTCATCCATGTAAAATGAACGAACAGTAACAGTCTTAGTTGGAGCATCTTGAACATTGGCAACGTCATCATCTGACTTTCCCATTATAAAAGAACCTCCAGGTATTAGTGACATACCAAATGGCTTTTCAGAAAACCATTTCTTGCCTTTAACTCCTACCAGTTCACCTTTATCGCCTTTACCACAGCTTGTAAATAAAGCTAATGCTGCCGATAATACTAAAAACTTTTTCATATTAATTGGGTTATATAAATTTATTTTATTTTAGGGTTCAAACCTATCTATTTATTTTGACATATACAATAGCTATCTTAAAAAAAACTAAAAAAAGTGCATTTTATCGATAAATACTGCACTTTTAACGATGTTTTAATAACTTTTTTTATGCGCTTTCCACCATCTTTCTGGTATTTCTGCATTACAAGCTGCTATATAATCGTCGTTTGTGCAAGGTAATAACGTTTTTTTAACACTTTTATTGTATATTGTATTATAATTTATTTCCATCCACCATCTTTCAGATCGGTTGCTTTTGTAAAAAACCAATTCTTCGTCTTCTGCAAGAACAATATATCTATTGTAATTTGTTTTTTCTTCGAACGGATATTCGTAACTTCTTAAGTGATATCCTTCAATGAAATACCATACAATTTGTGCAATTAGTTCATTTTCGTTTTTGGTATAAAACTGATTGAATAGGCCAAATACACTCACTTTATCGCTAATTCCAGCGTATCTTGCTAATGCGCAAATTTCTCTTCCATCAAATCCGTTTGGATTAAATTCAGTTGTGTTTCCAGAGTCTGATGATTTTATCGATTTTAAATCTAAACTGATAATGTCAGCGTCTCTAAAAATGGGTTCTACAATTGCTGGATTCTTAATAATTTCGCCCAATCTGTACGTGTCAAAATATAATTTTTCGATTAAATCTATTTCCTCTTGTGAAGTGTAATAGGTTTGATAACCAACGCTACTGAAATTATACAGATTGTTGGGTTCTTCAATTATTATTCTTGATAAATACGAATCAGATTCTAATTTTTCTTCTTTAGCAAAGTCGAATTTATTATCAATAGCCACTAAATTTACCATTTGATCTAAATTATCAAAGGCACGATACAACGCATACGTTAAATCTTGTGAACCACCAATGACCAAAGGTATAATTTTTTGTTTAATTAAATCAGCGCAAATGGATTTTAACACAAAATAAGTATCACTTGTTTCATTTCCAACTAATATGTCTCCTAAATCTGCTATTCCTTTGTTCCAGTTTCCTGGAAATAAGCTATATAGTGTTTTTCTAAAGTTGTCGAAATTATAATTCTCATTATCTAAATCGGCGCCTCTGTTTTCATTAGCGCAAATGATAGCTACTGAAATGTTCTCTAAATTAGGATAGTCGGTTTCCGTATGCATCACAACCTTTTTACCTAATGTTTGATTAGATAAACTTTCTGTAAATTTCTGAATTTCTTCCGATACAGGTTGTAAATATTCGAATATCATAATTTTCTTTCTTTAATTTTTATACTTAAATGATAAAATATTATTTCTTTTTAGCCACTGCTTTTTTAGCTGGAGCCTTTTTAGCTGCTGTTTTTTTTGCTGGAGATTTTTTCTCAATCATCTCTTTAACTTCTTCCAACGTTAATTTGCTAGCATCAATATCTTTACTTAATTCAATTTTTATTTTTCCTTTCGTAATTACTGATCTTCCCCAACGTGCTTTTTCCACTTTGATGCCTTCATCTGTCCAATTATGAAGTACTTTGTCGATATCTTTTTGTTGTTTGTCTTCAATTAATTCGTTAATATCTGCTTGAGATAAATTATCGAAATTGTATTTTTTATTTACATTGATAAAAATCCCATTCCATTTTAAGAAAGGTCCAAAACGACCCACACCTTTTTGAACGGGTAAATTATCATATGTAGCAATAGGTGCATCTGCTTTTGTTTTTTCTTCGATTAACTCGATTGCTCTGTCCATTGTAACGTCCAAAGGTTCTTCGCCTTTCGCTAAAGAAATAAATTGCGTACCAAACTTTACATAAGGTCCAAAACGTCCGTTATTCACTTCAATTTCTTCGCCTTCATAAGTTCCTAAAGATTTTGGTAATAAAAATAAATTTAAAACTTCTTCTAAAGTAATTGAACTTAAATTTTGTTCAGCTCTTAAACTGGCGAATTGTTTTACTTCATCGTCAATTGCTCCAATTTGAGCCATCGCACCATATTTTCCTAAACGTACTGAAACTGGTTTTCCAGATTTTGGATCAGTACCTAAAATACGTTCTCCAGATTCACGTTCTGCTGTAGTTTCTACTTTAGTTACAATTGGGTGAAAATGGTTGTAAAACGTACTCATCATTTTATGCCAATCTTCATTTCCAGCGGCAATTTCATCGAAATCTTGTTCCACTTTTGCTGTGAAGTTATAATCTAAAATCGTTTCGAAGTTTTTCACTAAGAAATCCGTCACAATTCCACCAATATCAGTTGGAACTAATTTTCCTTTATCTGAACCAGAATTTTCCTTTAAAGTTTGCGATTTAATTTCGTTTGCAATTAAAGTCAATTGTTCGTATTTTCTTTCTGCTCCTTCAAAACTACCTTTCTCTACATAGTTTCTATTGATAATTGTAGAAATAGTTGGTGCATACGTTGATGGACGACCAATTCCTAATTCTTCTAATTTTTTTACTAAAGACGCTTCTGTATATCTGCTTGCTGGTCTGGTAAAACGTTCCGTTGCAGCAATAAATTTATTATTTAGTTTTTCGTTAACCTTTAAAGCTGGTAACATACCTTCTTGTTCTTCTTCATCGTCATCATTTCCTTCCAAGTACACTTTTAAGAAACCTTCAAATTTGATAACTTCTCCAGTTGCAGAAAAATATTCATTATGTGTGTTTGCTGAAATTTTCACATTTGTACGTTCCAATTCTGCATCACTCATTTGAGATGCTAAAGTACGTTTCCAAATTAAATCGTATAAACGCGCTTGATCTCTATCAATATCAACCGTATGACGACTCATATCTGTAGGGCGAATAGCCTCGTGAGCTTCTTGTGCGCCTTTAGATTTCGTGTTATAATTTCTTGGTTTGCTGTATTCTTTTCCGTAATAAGAAGTAATTTCAGCTTCAGCAGCAGCCATTGCGTCTTGAGAAAGGTTTACACTATCGGTTCTCATATAAGTGATTAAACCGGCTTCGTATAAACGTTGTGCAATTTGCATCGTAATTCCAACAGGTAAATACAATTTACGAGCGGCTTCTTGTTGTAAAGTAGAAGTTGTAAACGGTGCTGTTGGTGATTTTTTAGTTGGTTTAGTTTCTAAATCGGCAACTTTAAAATCGGCTTTTATATTTTTTTCTAAAAAGGCTTTCGCTTCTTCTTTGGTATTGAAATTTTTACTCAGTTTCGCTTTTACTGTTTTTCCCGCTTCGTTTGTAAATTCAGCACTAATGGAATAACTTGCAACCGCTTTGAAATTTTGAATTTCTCTTTCACGTTCTACAATTAAACGTACAGAAACTGATTGTACTCTTCCAGCTGATAAACCACCTTTTACTTTTTTCCAAAGAACAGGTGATAATTCGTAACCTACTAAACGGTCTAAAACTCTACGAGCTTGTTGTGCGTTGACTAAATTATAATTGATATCTCTCGGATTTTCAATTGCTTTTAAAATGGCAGTTTTTGTAATCTCGTGAAAAACAATACGCTTTGTTTTGGCTGGATCTAATTTTAATTCTTCTGCTAAATGCCAAGAAATAGCTTCTCCCTCGCGGTCCTCATCGGAAGCTAGCCAAACCATATCTGCTTTTTTTGATAAGTCTTTTAGTTTTTTTACTAATGCTTTTTTATCTGGAGAAACCTCATATTTAGGTTTGAAGTTATCGTTCACATCTACACCAATTTCCTTTGAAGGTAAATCTGCAATATGTCCGTAACTAGATTCTACTTGGAAATCTGTTCCTAAAAATTTTTCTATGGTTTTCGCCTTTGCAGGTGACTCCACGATAACTAAGTTCTTCGCCATTTTCAATAATTTGATTCCGCAAAAGTATATTTTTTTTTTGATTAATATATATAGGTGTAGTTTTTTTGATTTTTTAGTTTTTTGTATACACGAAGATTTTTTAAAATATTTTGTTAAACTGACGCTGACAATTTGGCAGATAGTAAAATTTAGTACTATCTTTGCAGACTGAATTTTCGAAAGAATAGTTTTCGAAAATAAAATTATAATACCGGTTATGGAAGAAAAGGTTATAGAAGAAAGTAAGCAAGGAACTTCAATGGTTTTGGAGACAAAAAAAGAAAACCAAAAAAAGTTATTTATAGAAAGCTATGGTTGTCAAATGAACTTTGCAGATAGTGAAGTTGTGGCCTCTATTTTGGCAAATGAAGGATATAATACTACGCAAGTTTTAGAAGAAGCCGATTTGGTTTTGGTTAATACTTGTTCCATTAGAGATAAAGCAGAAGTAACCGTTCGTAAGCGATTACAAGTATATAATGCCATAAAACGTGACATCAACCCGAAAATGAAAGTTGGGGTTTTAGGTTGTATGGCAGAACGTTTAAAAGAAAAATTTTTAGATGAAGAAAAAATTGTAGATATGGTTGTAGGACCAGATGCTTACAAAGACATTCCAAACTTATTGAAAGATGTTGAAGACGGACGTGATGCGATAAACGTTATTCTTTCAAGAGAAGAAACGTATGCAGATATTTCTCCAGTGCGTTTAAGTAGCAACGGAATTACTGCATTTGTATCGATCACTCGCGGTTGTGATAACATGTGTACGTTTTGTGTTGTGCCTTTTACTCGTGGACGTGAACGTAGTCGTGAACCAGAAAGTATCATTGAAGAGATTGCCGATTTATGGAGTAAAGGTTTTAAAGAAGTTACTTTATTAGGTCAAAATGTGGACAGTTATCTTTGGTATGGTGGCGGATTGAAAAAAGATTTTGAAAAAGCGAGCGAAATGCAAAAAGCAACTTCAGTAGATTTTGCTCAGTTGTTAGACAGATGTGCAACGCAATTTCCAAAAATGCGTTTCCGTTTCTCGACTTCAAACCCACAAGATATGCATATTGAAGTGATTGAAGTCATGGCAAAACATCATAATATTTGTGATTATATTCACTTGCCAGTTCAAAGTGGAAGTACCAGAATTCTTAAAGAAATGAATCGCCAACATACTCGTGAAGAATACATTACGTTGGTTGATACTATTTATAAAATCATTCCAGATATTACATTGTCGCAAGATATCATTGCTGGTTTTCCAACAGAAACAGAAGAAGATCATCAAGATACCCTAAGTTTATTAGAATATGTGCGATATGATTTCGGATTTATGTTCTCTTATTCAGAAAGACCAGGAACTTTAGCAGCCAGAAAAATGGAAGACGATGTTCCTGAAGAAGTAAAAAAACGTCGTTTGCAAGAAATTATAGAAGTGCAACAACGTATTGCTTTAGAACGCACACAGCGTTTTGTTGGGCAAACAGTTGAAGTATTAATCGAAAAAGATTCTAAACGTTCCGATAAACAATGGAGTGGAAGAAATTCACAAAGTACCGTGGTGGTTTTTCCAAAAGAAAATTATAAACCAGGAGATTTCGTAATGGTTAAAATATCTGATTGTACAAGTGGAACCTTAATTGGTGAAGCAGTTGGATATTCTGAAATTATGAATTAATTTTTTTGTTTCAAGTTAACTTTTTAAACCTGAAACTTTAAACCTGAAACAACATAAAATGGAATCAGTTCAAAACATAAAACAACGCTTTGAGATAATTGGAAACGATCCAAAACTCAATCGTGCCGTAGAAAAAGCCATTCAGGTTGCTCCTACAGATATTTCTGTATTGGTTACTGGAGAAAGTGGTGTGGGAAAAGAAAGTATTCCTAAAATTATTCATTCTTTGTCGCACAGAAAACACGGAAAATACATTGCGGTTAACTGTGGTGCTATTCCAGAAGGAACGATTGATTCGGAACTTTTCGGACACGAAAAAGGTTCATTTACTGGCGCAACAGGAACTCGTGAAGGGTATTTTGAAGTGGCCGATGGTGGAACTATTTTCTTGGATGAAGTTGGAGAATTGCCTCTAACAACACAAGTACGTTTACTGCGTGTTTTGGAAAATGGTGAATTTATTAAAGTAGGTTCTTCTCAAGTTCAAAAAACGAATGTTCGAATTGTAGCAGCAACTAACGTAAATATGTTAGAAGCCATTGAAAAAGGAAAATTCCGTGAAGATTTGTATTACCGATTAAGTACGGTTGAAATTAATTTGCCTGCTTTACGCGAAAGAAAAGAAGATATTCATTTATTGTTTAGAAAATTCGCGGCAGATTTCGCACACAAATATAAAATGCCTCCGATTAAATTATCGGATGATGCGGTGAACTATTTAATGCATTATCGCTGGAGTGGAAATATCCGACAATTGAGAAATTCTGCGGAACAAATTTCGGTATTAGAAGCAAATAGAGATATTTCTTTGGCAGCTTTAAAATCATATTTACCGAGTTCGGATAGTAATTCTTTACAAATAGTTGGTGAGAAAAAAAGCACTTCCGATTTTAGTAACGAACGCGAAATTTTGTATAAAGTTTTGTTCGATATGAAAAGTGATTTAACCGATTTGAAAAAGCTAACATTAGAACTTATGCAAAACGGAACTGCAAAAGTTCAGGAAAACAATAAATCGCTGATTCAGAAAATTTATGGCAATTCTGAAGAAAAAAATACTATTTTTGAACAAGAATCGAAAATTAAAGCTTTATCAAAAGAAGAAGAAATAGAAGAAGTTGAGCAAGAAGAATTTGAGGATGATGATGACGATTTTAATAATAATTACTTGTATGCGGAAACCATAGACGAAACGGAAACGTTAAGTTTAGAGGCGAAAGAAATAGAGTTAATTAAAAAATCGTTAGAAAAAAACAAAGGAAAAAGAAAAGCTGCGGCTGACGAATTAGGTATTTCTGAAAGAACATTATACAGAAAAATTAAACAATTTGATTTGTAAGATAAATGAATATAAAAATTAAAATAATTGCAATTCTAACCTTGTTTATGCTTGTTGGTTGTAATGTGAAATATAACTTTACAGGAACAGGAAAAATAGATGCTAAGACCTTTCAAGTAAATTATTTTACAAATAATGCTGAAATTGTTGAAGTTGGAATAGAAAGAACTTTTACACAAAAACTACAAAATACTATTTTAAATCAAACGAATTTAAATTTAGTTTCTTCTGGTGGCGATTTGTTGTATGAAGGAGAAATTGTAGAATATCGTATCACGCCAATGTCAGCGAATGCAGCGCAAGAATCTTCACAAAATAGAATGACAATTAGTATAAATGTAAGATATTCAAGCAAAAACACAGAAGATGATAATTTTGAAAAACGCTTTTCATTTTATTATGATTATCCCGCAAATCAATTGCCGTCTTCTGTTTTAAGTGCTGCTTTAGACGTAATTTACGAACGTATCACACAAGATATTTTTAATGAATCATTAGCGAAATGGTAATTTATTTATAAAATTTCGCACTTTAATCTTTTTACTTTTTACTTGGCTCTTTTATAAAAATGAACACAAACGATTATATCAACTTACTCAATAATTCTAAAGCTATTAACGATAAACAAACGTTAGTACTAGAAACTATTGTGCAAGAATTTCCTTTTTATCAAAGTGCTCGCGCTTTGTATTTGAAGGGATTGTATAACCAAGAAAGTTTTAGATATAATTACGAATTAAAGAAAACGGCTGCTCATACAACGGATAGAAGTGTGTTGTTTGATTTTATTACTTCCGATGATTTTAAAATTTTCCAGCAAGAAGTGTATGATAAGTACCAAGCTGAAATTCAGAATATAATTGTTGCTGATTTTGAATTGGTTCAAGTGGAAGAAGGATTGAGTATTGATTTGAATTCGATTTCAACCGGTCAAAAAAATATTCGTACGGAATTTGTGGCGAATGAAGCACCAAAAACATCAAACGAAATGGTAGAAGCCGAATTGCAAATCGGAAAGCCATTACATTTTGAAAAAAACGAAACCCATTCCTTTTCAGAATGGTTACAATTGTCTAAAATTTCGCCAATTGTTCGTGAAGAAGAAGAAAAACAAACTGAAGTGTCTTCGGAATTAGAAAAAAAATTCGATTTAATTGAAAAATTTATCGAACTAAATCCAAAAATTCCTCAAGCAAAAGACACTACGTCAATACCAGCAAATATTGCTAAAAGCAACGAAATGCCTTCGTCGATTATGACAGAAACTTTAGCGCAAATTTACCTCGAACAAAAAAAATATACCAAAGCTATACAAGCTTATGATATTTTAATTTTGAAATATCCAGAAAAAAGTAGTTTCTTTGCAGACCGAATAAAAAATATAAAAATTTTACAACAAAATAATTAATACAGAAGTTATGTCATTTACAATTTTTTTAGCATTAATCATCATCGTATGTTTCTTATTAATCTTAACTATTATGGTTCAGAATCCTAAGAGTGGAGGTTTATCTTCATCTTTTGGTGGTGGTGGTCAAATGGGAGGTGTGCAAAAAACTACAGACTTTTTAGAAAAAACAACTTGGGTTTTAGGAGGTACATTAATTGTATTGATCTTATTGTCAACTTTAAGTTTTAACGGAAGTACAGGTGGTTCTAAATTAGTGGACGAAAATGTTGCTCCAGCAACTCAGAAGTCAGCTGTTCCAGCTCCAGCAACTACTCCAGCTGCAAAACCAGTAGATACTGCAAAATAATATTTTGCTATTCATATTATAAAATGCCAGCCTGTCAGTGCTGGCTTTTTTATTTACGCAAATTTGTCAGAAATTACGTTTGGCACAATTTCTGAAATGAGAACACCGAAAAATAATCTAATATATACATATAATTATGGCATTAAATATTAAACCTATTGCAGACAGAGTTGTCATTGAACCTTCTGCTGCAGAAACAACTACTGCATCAGGAATTATTATTCCAGATACAGCTAAAGAAAAACCTCAAAAAGGAACTGTTGTTGCCGTTGGAACTGGTAAAACAGATTATACCATGACTGTAAAAGTTGGTGATACTGTTTTATATGGTAAATATGCAGGAACAGAATTAAAATACGAAGGTAAAGATTACCTAATAATGCGCGAAGACGAAATTTACGCGATTTTATAATTTCTTCGTTTTCAGGTTAACGTTTCAAGTTAAAACTTTAATTTCTGAAAATAATATAATAAAAATTGATTTATTGGTTGTTCAATGTTAAATAAAACAATCTTAAACTTTAAACAAAAATTACAATGGCAAAAGATATAAAATTTGATATAGAAGCACGTGACGGGCTAAAACGTGGTGTAGATGCATTAGCAAATGCTGTAAAAGTAACATTAGGACCAAAAGGTAGAAATGTAATTATTTCAAAATCATTTGGTGGTCCAACTGTGACAAAAGACGGAGTTTCTGTAGCGAAAGAAATTGAATTAGCAGATCCATTAGAAAATATGGGTGCGCAAATGGTAAAAGAAGTAGCTTCAAAAACGAATGATTTAGCTGGAGACGGAACTACAACTGCAACAGTTTTAGCACAAGCTATCGTAAAAGAAGGTTTGAAAAATGTAGCTGCTGGAGCCAATCCAATGGATTTAAAACGTGGAATTGATAAAGCGGTGGAAGCAATTGTTGCCGATTTAGCAAAACAAACACAATCAGTTGGAGATTCTTCTGAGAAAATTAAACAAGTAGCTTCAATTTCTGCAAATAACGATGAAACTATTGGTGATTTAATCGCTAAAGCTTTTACGAAAGTAGGAAAAGAAGGTGTAATCACGGTTGAAGAAGCAAAAGGAACAGATACTTACGTAGATGTTGTTGAAGGAATGCAATTTGACAGAGGTTATTTATCTCCATATTTTGTGACTGATGCTGACAAAATGGTGGCAGAATTAAGTAATCCTTACGTTTTATTATACGATAAAAAAATCTCTAACTTACAAGAGTTATTGCCAATTTTAGAACCAGTTGCACAATCTAGTCGTCCGTTGTTAATTATTGCAGAAGATGTTGACGGACAAGCGTTAGCGACTTTAGTAGTAAACAAATTACGTGGTGGATTAAAAATTGCAGCTGTAAAAGCTCCAGGATTTGGTGACAGAAGAAAAGCAATGTTAGAAGATATCGCTATTTTGACTGGTGGAACTGTAATTGCAGAAGAAAGTGGTTATTCCTTAGAAAATACAACTTTAGAAATGTTAGGTACTGCCGAAACAATTTCTATTGATAAAGACAATACAACTATTGTAAATGGTGCTGGTGAAGCGGACTTAATTAAAGGTCGTGTAAATCAAATTAAAGCACAAATGGAAACATCAACTTCAGATTAC
>JAUMDQ010000006.1:0-5709 GCA_032121715.1 Flavobacterium sp. | reverse complement strand
AAAATTACCAATTATGTTGCCGAAAAAATTGGCGTTTCGAATCAAGAAAAAATCATGGTTTCGCAAGAAGATTATGACCGTGAAGCTTTTTATGGTTTAAACGAATTACCGTCTTTTATTTCGCCTTTTAACGATGATTTTGTTTTTGAATTGAAGTTTTTAAAAACCTATTTGAACAATTATTTAGCGGCTAATTTGAAAATTAATTTCCGAAAAGACCATTGGATTTTAGAAGGAATTCAGCATTATTACATTAAAAAATACATCGACGAAAATTATCCAGAGGTAAAATCCTTTGGAAAATTATCTCGTTTAGGTATTTTAAAAAAATACAAAATAATTAACATGAATTTTTCAGAACAATTCATTTATAATTATTTATTAATGGCGAGAAGAAACATAGACCAACCTGTTGGAACTGATAAAAATACACAAATAAAGTTCAATGAAAAAATTGCTGGAAAATTCAAATCCGGACTTTCGCTTCATTATTTAAACCAATATTTAGAACAAGATATTGTAGAAAATTCTATTAAACAATTTGTAGAAATAAACGCCAATAAAAACACTAATAATAAAGATTTTAAAACCATTTTAGAAACAAATTCTAATCAAAAGTTAGATTGGTTTTTTGAGGAATTAATTTATTCTCGAAACAAAATAGATTACAAAATTACCAACGCTAAAAAAGCAAATGATTCTATTGAAGTAACCATAAAAAATGTGGGCGATGCAAAAGTTCCAGTTTCTATTTACGGCTATAACAAAAACAAGTTAGTGAGTAAAAATTGGATTGAAAACGATTCTGAAACCTTCAAATTTTCTGTAAAAAATGATAGTATTACCAAGTTTGTTTTGAATGACAATTATGAAATTCCAGAGATCAACAACAACAATAATAGCTACAAATTAAAGAACCGTTTTTTTGGAAACAGAAAAGTACGTTTTACTTTTTTCAAAGACATTGAAGACGCTAAATACAATCAGGTTTTCTTTGTACCAACAGCTGAATTCAACTTATATGACGGTTTATTACTAGGAATGAAATTCAATAATAAATCAATAATAAACAAGCCTTTTACTTATGATATAACGCCAAATTTTTCTACAAAAACTGGAACAATTGCTGGAAGTGCTGGTTTTGGTTTTAATGATCAAAATCGCAATAGCACACATTATAACACGCGTTATGGGATTTCGGGAACACGCTTGCATTATGCTCCAGATGCGTTTTATACTAAAATTACACCAAGCATAAATTTCAGTTTTAGAAATCCAAATTTCAGAAAAAATGAAGGAGAAGTGAGTCGGAGTGACCATTCCAATGTTGTTGTTCGAATGAGCAAGAGCCTCACCTATTTTCTGCGACACTCTGGTGAAGGAATTACGATACGACAAGTTTATGTAAACCGAGAAAAATCGAATCTAATCACCACAAAAAACACGGAGAATTATTCGGTTTTTAACTTGCGATATGGTTATACAAATAGCGAATTAGTGAAGCAATTTTCTTATGGAACCGATTTACAAGTCTCAAGTACTTTCGGTAAGTTTTCAGGACAAATTCAGTACAGAAAACTCTTTGAAAGCAACAGATACATTAATTTAAGAGCTTTTGGTGGATTTTTTACCCATAACGATAGTAAAAACGATTTTTTCAGTTTCGGAATTGACAGACCATCAGATTATTTATTCGATTATGCTTTAATTGGTCGAAGCGAAAGTACCGGTTTATTTAGTCGTCAATTTGTAAACGCAGAAGGTGCTTTTAAATCTATGTTCGATACGCGTTTTGCCAATCAATACATCTTTACCGTAAATGCAAGTTTTAATATTTGGAATTGGATAGAATTATATGGCGACGCTGGAACCTATAAAAATCAAGGATTTAATGCCAAATATATTTACGATAGTGGCGTGCATTTGAATTTAGTTCAAGATTATTTTGAGCTGTTTTTCCCAGTTTATTCTTCCAACGGATTTGAATTAAATGATAAAAATTATGGCGAAAGAATTCGGTTCATAATTACCTTAAGCCCAAAAACTTTAACCTCTTTATTTACAAGAAGATGGTTTTAAGTGTCAGTAATTTTGCATTATTCCTATATAATATGTAATATATCTTAATTCCACTGCACTATTTTTACTTAAAACAGAATAAAATTATACATTATTCATAAAAATCACAATCAAATGAAAATATTGCAATAAAATATTTAAATTTGTATCAAAGCATATATTAATTATGAGCAAATCAAAAACTGCAGAAACATTATCTTTCGAAGATTTCAAAAAAGAAGTTTTAACCGATTTTAAAATTGCATCCGTTAGTCGTGAATGTAGTCTTCTTGGTAGAAAAGAAGTACTTACTGGAAAAGCTAAATTTGGTATTTTTGGTGATGGAAAAGAAGTACCACAATTAGCCTTAGCGAAAGCGTTCCAAAATGGAGATTTCCGTTCAGGATATTACCGTGACCAAACTTTTATGATGGCTATTGGCGAATTGTCAATCGTTCAGTTTTTTGCAGGTTTATACGGTCATGCCGATGTAAATTTTGATCCAATGAGTGCGGGTCGTCAAATGGGTGGACATTTTGCAACACATTCGTTAGACGAAAACGGAAATTGGAAAAACTTAACCAAACAGAAAAATTCAAGTGCAGATATCTCTCCTACTGCTGGGCAAATGCCTCGTTTATTAGGTTTAGCACAAGCATCAAAAATATATAGAAATGTTACAGAAATTCCTGCTGAAAACAACTTTTCAGTAAAAGGAAACGAAGTAGCTTGGGGAACAATTGGAAACGCATCAACGTCTGAAGGTTTGTTTTTCGAAACAATCAATGCAGCTGGAGTATTACAAGTTCCAATGGTAATGAGTGTTTGGGATGACGAATACGGAATTTCAGTTCATGCTAAATATCAAACTACAAAAGAAAATATTTCTGAAATATTAAAAGGTTTACAACGCGACGAAGAAAATAACGGTTACGAAATTTTCCGCGTTAAAGGCTGGGATTATCCAGCTCTAGTTGATACCTACCAAAAAGCAGCAGAAGTTGCCAGAGCAGAACACGTGCCTGTTTTAATTCACGTCAATGAATTAACACAACCACAAGGACATTCTACTTCAGGTTCTCATGAGCGTTACAAAAACGCAGAACGTTTAGCTTGGGAAGCAGAATTCGACTGTGTGGCTCAAATGAAAAAATGGATGATTGAAAACAATATTTCTTCTGCAGAAGAATTAGAGGAAATTGAAGTAGCATCTAAAAAAGAAGTTTTAGAAGGTAAAAAAGAAGCTTGGGCAAATTATTTAACAGCAATTAAAGAAGATCAAGCAGCAACTGTGGCTATCTTAAATCAAGTCGCACAAAACTCTGAAAATAAAGTTTTCATTGAAAAATATGCGAATGATATCGCTGCGATAAAAGAACCAATTAGAAAAGATTTATTAGTTGTTACTAGAAAAGTGTTAAGAATGCTTTCTGGATCAAACAGAGAAACTTTAGCGACTTGGATTTCTAATTTTATTGAAAGAATTCAACCAAAATACAGTTCACATTTACATTCAGAATCGAAACAAAATATCGCTTCAACTACAGAAGTTAAACCAACTTATGATGCTTCAGCTGAAGAAGTGGATGCACGTTTGGTTTTAAGAGATAACTTCGATAAAATTTTCGCAACCTATCCAGAAACTTTAATTTTTGGTGAAGATGCTGGAACGATTGGTGATGTAAATCAAGGTTTAGAAGGAATGCAAGAAAAATACGGAGAATTGCGTGTTTCAGATGCAGGAATTCGTGAAGCAACTATTTTAGGTCAAGGTATCGGAATGGCAATGCGTGGCTTACGTCCGATTGCTGAAATTCAATATTTAGATTACTTATTATACGCCATTCAAATTATGAGTGACGATTTAGCAACGTTGCAATACAGAACGCATGGTCGTCAAAAATCGCCATTAATTATTAGAACTCGTGGACACCGTTTAGAAGGTATTTGGCATTCTGGTTCTCCAATGGGAATGATTATTAACGCTATTCGTGGTATTCACGTTTTGGTTCCAAGAAACATGACAAAAGCCGCTGGATTTTATAACACCTTATTAAAAACAGACGAACCTGCTTTAGTTATCGAATGTTTAAATGGGTACCGTTTAAAAGAAAAAATGCCAACGAATTTAGGTGAATTCCAAACGCCAATTGGTGTAGTAGAAACCATCAAAGAAGGTAAAGATATTACGTTAGTTTCTTATGGTTCAACATTAAGAATTGTAGAACAAGCGGCTAAAGATTTATTAGAAAACGGAATTGACGCTGAAATTATTGATATCCAGAGTTTATTACCTTTCGATATTTCTCATGACATTGTAAAATCAGTAGCTAAAACCAACCGTTTATTAGTCATTGACGAAGACGTTCCTGGTGGAGCAAGTGCTTTTATTTTACAAGAAATTATTGAAAACCAAAACGCTTACAAACATTTAGATAGCGCGCCTCAAACTTTAACAGCTAAGGCACACCGCCCAAGTTATGGAACAGATGGTGATTATTTCTCTAAACCAAGTGCGGAAGATATTTTTGAAAAAGTGTACGAAATGATGAACGAATCAAATCCGAGCAAGTTTCCAAAATTATATTAATTAAAAACATAAATATTAAAATAGGAAGTAGTAATTTTGCTTCCTATTTTTTTATGACTAAAACTTAACCCAAATGGCAAATACATATATCGCATACCATTTTACAATTGAACCAAATGAACTTGGTTCGGAAATTTTAATTGCTCAATTAGAAGAAACAGCTTTTGAAAGCTTTGAAGAAACGGAAGAAGGTGTTTCTGCTTATGTTCAAAAAGATGTTTGGTCTGAAAATATTTTAAATGAAATTGAAATTCTTAACAATGAAAATTTCAAAATCTCTTATACGACGAACGAAATTGAGCCCGTAAATTGGAATGAAGAATGGGAAAAGAACTTCTCTCCTATTGATGTAGACGGAATTTGTCATGTTCGTGCACCTTTTCATCCAGCAACAAATGCTAAATATGAAATTGTAATCGAACCAAAAATGAGTTTCGGAACTGGTCACCACGAAACGACTCACATGATGATTCAACATCTTTTAGAATTAGATGTGACAAATAAAAAAACGATTGATATGGGTTGCGGAACTGCCATTTTAGCGATTTTAGCTGAAATGAAAGGTGCTCAACCAATTGATGCAGTTGATATTGACAATTGGTGTTATTTGAACTCAATTGAAAACGCTGAACGTAACAATTGTAAACATATTTCAGTATATGAAGGTGATGCTTCTTGGTTGAATGACGGTCAGAAGTACGATGTGTTTATTGCAAATATCAATAGAAACATCTTATTGAATGACATGGCAACCTATGTTAACTGTATGAACGACAATTCAGTTTTATTATTAAGCGGATTTTATACAGAAGATTTTGAAGCGATTAACGAATGTTGTGAAAAATTAGGACTAACTTTTGAATCGAAAAAAGAAAGAAATAATTGGTTAGGTTTGAAATACACAAAAAATCAGTAATTTTGTACTAGAATAAATTATTAGTTATGAGCACATTAACAGAAACATTAGAAGAAGTATTAGTTGAAGAAGCAGTTGGCGTAAACAACGAAATTGTTTTATACAATGATGATGTCAACACGTTTGATCACGTTATTGAAATGTT
>JAUMDQ010000005.1:6026-14155 GCA_032121715.1 Flavobacterium sp. | reverse complement strand
TTCTGCTGAACAATTTGAAAAAGAAGTAAAAATTGGCGAAAGCACAATTATCGATGTTAGAAAAGAAGGCGAGTACGAAGCAGAACACGTAGAAGACGCTTTCAGTAAGCCTTTAGCTTATATTAACAATTGGGTAAAAGATATTAATCCAAATGAACATTTTTTCTTACATTGCGCTGGTGGTTACCGCAGTATGATTGCGGCTTCTATTTTACAAGCGCGCGGTTATAGAAATTTCTCTGAAATTGATGGCGGATTTAACGCGATTGCCAAAACAGAATTACCAAGAACTGACTTTATCTGTCAAAGTAAAGTTTTGTAAAAAATAAATTAATGAGATTATTTGCAATAACATTTTGTTTCTATTTAACTGCATTAATGGCTCTTCCATCTGTGAGAGTTATCAAAATGCAGTTAAGTGAAACATGCAAATCATCTTCTTGCAATAAAAGTGATTTTGAAAGTGGTGGTGGTTGTGAAAAAGGTAAAATCATTATGAGTTTGAGTTTTACACCCGTAAACTATTTACAATCAAAATTATACAAAGCGCCTGCAAAAACAGTAGTAATTACTTCAAAAAAAGATAAGATTTATTACCAAGAAAATCTTATTTCTAAATACCAAAATTCAATTTGGCAACCGCCTAAAATTTTTTCATAAATATCTCAGTTTAAATTATTTCACTGCTAATTCTTTTTATAGCTATTAGCGGAATAACTCAGTACTATTTATACATGAAAAAATATTTTATCATTGTAATCTTACTTTTTTATAAAGTAAGCATTGCACAAAGTACGTTTGATTATAACGTACAGCTTACACCTATAACTATTCCAGGTTTACAAGGCTTACATTCGTATGCATTTGCACAACATAATGGAAAATGGTTAATTATTGGTGGAAGAAAAGATGGTGTACACGCCAGGCAACCTTTTAATGCCTTTCCAAATTCGCTAAACAATTCTAATATAATTGTAATTGATGTGGCAACGCAACAGTTTTGGTCTACTTCATTAAGTACTTTAACAACAGATTTGAAAGAACAATTACAAGCTACTAACATGAACTTTTATCAAGATGGTGACGCTTTGTATATTGTTGGCGGTTATGCTTTTTCAGAATCACTAAATGATCATGTGACTTTTGATAAACTAACCAGTATTCAAGTGCCAAACTTGATTGATGCGGTTATCAATGGAACTTCAATTACTTCTAATTTTAAACAAATTACCAATCCCATATTTCAAAATACGGGCGGACAATTAGGGAAAATTGGAAATGAGTTTTATTTAGTTGGCGGACAAGTATTTACGGGAAGATACAATCCAATGAACAATCCAACTTTTGTGCAAAATTATATCAACAAAGTGCAGAAGTTTACGATTGATAATTCGGGAACACAATTGAGTTTTGCAAATTATTCTTTTATGGAAGATGTAGTGCATTTGCATCGTCGTGATTATAATTTGGTGCCACAGGTTTTTCCAAATGGGGAAGAAGGTTATACCATTTCATCAGGTGTTTTTCAAATTAATGCCGATTTACCTTTCTTATATCCTGTTGATATTAAGGCAAGTGGCTATTTTCCACAGACAGCGTTTAATCAGTATTTAAGCAATTATCACAGTGCAAAAGTGGGTTTGTATGATGGAATTGACAATAAAATGCACAACTTGTTTTTTGGTGGAATTAGCAGATATTATTACAACGGAACAACTTTAATTCAGGATGATAATGTGCCTTTCGTGAAGACAATTAGTAGAACATCACGTTTGTCAAATGGCGATTTATCGGAATATAAATTAGAAGTTGAAATGCCAAATTTAAAAGGAGCTGGCGCAGAATTTATTCCAAATAAAAACTTGCCGCATTATTCTAATGAGGTCATTAAGTTAAATGATATCACAGCTGATGAATTTGTTATTGGTCATATTTATGGTGGAATTGACAGCCCTACAATAAATCCGTTTACCAATAATGAAACTAATACTACAAGCGCTGGAGCAACTATTTATGAGGTTAAATTAATAAAAAACGCCATTTTAGGACAAAGTAGTATTGAAGGAAAAAATGAATTTACTTTTACAGTTTCTCCAAATCCAACTAAAGAAAATGCGGTTTCCATTCAGTTTTATTTGCCTTATGTAGCCACTTTAGATTATTTTGTGACTAACGAAAGTGGTCAATTAATTGACGATGGAGAAATTGACGGATTAAAACAAGGAAATAATACGATGACTTTTAATTTAGTAAATTCAGAAGACAAAATTCAGTTCATCACATTTATTTTAGATAATAAATTTTATTGCACAAAAAAAGTAATTATCAAGTAAAAACAAATATTAATAACAATTTAAATCAAACAAAATGAAAAAATTAATTTTAGTAGCAGCAGTAGCATTTTTATTTTCAACAACTACAAATGCACAAGAACCAAAACAAAAGAAAAAAGAGAAAACAGAAAAATCATGTTCTGTAAACGGTAAAAAATGTTGTGGAGATTCAGGTAAAAAAGAAGCTTCTTGCGACTCAAAGAAAAAAGACAAAAAGTAATTTGCTTTTAAAGTAGTTTTAAAGTGCATACAAACTTTTGTATGCACTTTTTTTTATTTAGTTTTACAAGATTAAAACTAAAAACTATGAGTCACGGTAGATTAAGAGAAGATACAACTTGCCAAAACTGTGGAGATGAAGTAGAAGTGCGTTTTTGTCCTTCATGTGGACAAGAAAACACGGAAACTAAAAAATCGTTTCATTATTTATTTACGCACTTTTTAGAGGATTTAGTGCATTATGATAACAGTTTTTGGAAAGCTATTAAATATTTATTGTATACGCCAGCAACCTTATCTATCATTTATCTTCAAGGTAGAAGAAAAGCATTTATGGCGCCAGTCAAGTTATTTATCTTCATTAACTTTTTTGCTTTTTTTGTATTTAATGCTTTTGTATTTCACGATATGGAAAAAATTGTAACTGAAGAAACAGAAACTAAAAATAGTGATTTTGATAAAAAAAACATATTCAATGATAAAGTAAGATTTGTTGGAAATAGCCCCCAAAAAGGTGAAGAAAAATCTTGGATTGATAAAAACATTAATGATAAAGTAACGAAGTTAAATCAAGATTACACGCTTCGACAAATTTATAAAATGATGTTTAATAAGGCTATTTCTAATTTGCCAAAATGGATTTTCTTCTTTATGCCATTTTTTGCTTTTGGTTTATGGTTAACACATGATAAAAAGAAATGGTGGTTTTTTGATCATGGTATTTTTACCTTTCATTTTTTCTCAACCGTTTTATTAATACTTTCATTTTCTGCAATCATTTCAACTTTAGTTGGTTTAACTGCTTATGAATGTAATACTTTGTATGAATTTATCGTGTTTCTAATTCTTCAAATCATATTCTATAAATCGTATCGAAAATTTTATCAAGAATCCAGATTTAAAACATTAATAAAATTAAGTTTTTTCTATTTCTTTAATCTTTTTATGTTAATTTTTATTTTGTTTTTAGCCTTACTACACACTGTATATACCTTATAAAAAATGAAAAAAGTAATACTTATCACTGGTGGTTCATCAGGAATTGGAAAAGCCATCGGCGAATTCTTATTAGAAAAAGGATTTATTGTTTATGGAACTAGTAGAAACGCTTCAGCCATATCAAATTCAAAAATAAAATTAGTCGATTTAGATGTTCGAAATTCAGATTCAATTAAAGCTTGTATAGCTAGAGTTTTAGAATTGGAAGGAAGAATTGATGTATTAATTAATAACGCTGGTGTTGGAATAACTGGACCTTTAGAAGAAATTCCGTTAGAGGAAATCAAGAATAATTTTGAAACAAACGTTTTTGGACCGATAGAAACTATGAAAGCGGTTTTACCACAAATGCGCATTCAAAAAAGTGGTTTAATTATCAATATCACTTCAATTGCAGGTTATATGGGATTACCTTTTAGAAGTATTTATTCGTCTTCAAAAGGTGCTTTGGAACTTATTACCGAATCGTTACGAATGGAAACCAAAACTTTTGGCGTACATATTACTAACGTAGCTCCAGGAGATTTTGCTACAGATATTGCTTCAAGAAGATTTCATGCACCAGTTATCAAAGGTTCTGCTTACGAAAAAGTATATCAAACCCAATTAGATATGATGAACGAACATGTTTCCGGTGGAAGTAATCCAATTGAAATGGCAGTCGCTATTCATCAAATTATCGAAACTAAAAATCCAAAAGGTCATTATAAAGTGGGTGCTTTTATGCAGAAATTCTCTATTGTTTTAAAAAGAATTCTTCCTGATAAAATGTACGAAAAAATTTTAATGAATCATTATAAATTATAATTGAAACTTGATATTGAAGTTTTAAATCGTAATTTTGTAAACAGAAAAACAAGATACATGAAAAAAATATTTTTATTCGTTACTTTTATAACATCACTGAGTTTATTTTCACAAGAATTAGAAAAAAGCCAATCTAATCAATCCAGTTTTATCTTAAAAGGTAGCGTTGGACCTTCATTCAGATTAGCTAAAACGCCTTCTAACTTACCCGCATATTTGAAAACTTATGTTGCTAATTTAAAATCAGGAATGAGTTATGATTTTTCTGGATATTTTTTAATAAATAAATCACACAATGCAATTGGTTTAAAATATAATAGTTTTAATTCTAAAGCTAGTGTTGGTCCATTAGATTTGACTGCTCCAAATGGAGAAACTGGATATGCCAGAACTTCAGATGATATTACCATTTCATTTATTGGTTTATCTTATGGATATTTTGGTTTAGTTGACGATGAAATTGGTGGTTTTGATATGGAAATGGCTCTTGGTTTAGTTTCTTATAAAGACAAAACTAATGTTCTTGGAGCTTATGAAATTACAGGTAGTACTGTTGGTTTAGTTGGTAGTTTTGGTTATGATATAAAATTGGTTAAAGGATTATATCTAGAACCAAAAATAGGGTATGCAATGGGAACAATAAGTCAGTTTGATATTAAAGGTGAAAACGGATATAAAGGAAAAATTAAATTAGAAGGTGATTCAAAAGAAAGCCTTTTTAGAATTGATTTTTCTGTAGGTTTAAATTATAGATTTTAATTATTATACACTCAAATTATGAAATTTTTTATTGATACAGCAAATTTAAAAGACATCGCAGAAGCACAAGCTTTAGGAATTTTAGATGGTGTGACTACCAATCCATCATTAATGGCTAAAGAAGGCATTACTGGAAAAAATAATATCTTAAAACATTATGTAGATATTTGTAATTTAGTAGATGGCGATGTAAGTGCAGAAGTAAATGCACTTGATTTTGAAGGCATGATTAAAGAAGGTGAAGAATTGGCAGATTTACACGAACAAATCGTAGTGAAATTACCAATGACAAAAGAAGGAATTAAAGCATGTAAATATTTTTCAGATAGAGAAATTAAAACGAACGTAACGTTAATATTTTCTGCGGGACAAGCATTATTGGCAGCAAAAGCGGGTGCAACTTATTGTTCACCGTTTTTAGGTCGTTTGGATGATGTTTCAACAGATGGTTTAAATTTAATTGATGAAATTCGTCAAATTTATGATAACTATGGTTTCGAAACTCAAATTTTAGCGGCTTCAGTTCGTCATACAATGCACGTTGTAAACTGTGCTAAAATTGGTGCAGATGTAATGACAGGTCCATTATCTTCAATTATGGGATTATTGAAACATCCATTGACAGATATCGGAATTGCTCAGTTTGTAGCAGATTACGAAAAAGGAAATAAATAATATTGCATATATATTAAAAAAAGGCGTCTGGATAATTCGGGACGCCTTTTTTATTTTAAATTTTATCATGCAGAGCGTTGAAGTATTTCTTATTTCAAATAGCTTTCAAAATTAGCATCAAACATACTTACAAAAGCATTATCAATAGTACCATTTTTATTAATAAGCATGGTTCTGTAAACTCTGTTAATTACCCATTTATTTTTCAACTCTTCAAAATCTGTCGCTCTTAATTCAATTGAATTGTTGTATTTTTTAGTATTAATTTCTTTTAACCAATCTTCTTGTGAATTATGAATATTTACAGCAATAAACTGAATGTCTGGATATTTTGCTTTAAGTTCATCTACTTTTTTGTGAGAATAAAATGCATGAGAATCAGCTTGTTTGGTCCAAAAATAAATAATTGTTTTCTTAGTAAGTAAATCTTTGATTTTTACATGTTTTTTATTCATATCCAATAAAGTCACATCAGGTAAAACGTTATTGTTTTTTAGTTTTTTAATGTTTTCAGCTGTTTGCATTACATTGGATTTCATTTTTTCATCTGAAATCATCTTTGAATACAAATTGAAAAATTTACCATTATTTACAGAACATTGATCGGATAACAAATACATGTTGGCAACATTATTAATCACTAAATTTTTAACATGTTTGTCTTTAATTAATGTATCGGCAATTTGTAGTTTTTTTATATTATTTTCCAAACTCATATCATCTAAATGACCTTTACAATCCGTTAAAACAATATTATTTAACATACTCGTCATGTAATTAATAAATGGCGAATAATGTAATAAATTTGGTTTGTTTACATCAATTTTACCTCTGTAACTGTAATACGATTTTGGTAAATTTGTTTTGATGCTGTTACCTGTTTTAAATTCATGTACTATAGGAAAAATCTCTTTCTTGTAGGCATAATTTAGTTCGATATTCGCTTTCGCAATCTCATCAAATTCCTCAGACCAATTAATAAATGATTTTCTTTTGTTATATAATTTAGTAGTATTTTGATACGATGAATCTATATATTTTGAAAAAACTTTTTCATCTTTCCCGTAGATTTCAAACATGCTATTTTTTAAATCCATATCTTTTAAAAATAACTCCATCATGAAATTATTTTTTTCATCACCTCTTCCACAAAACATTAAAGTATTGTCAAAATCATTACTGTTTAAACGAACCATAATACTATCGTTCTTATCAAAAAACACATATTGATATTCTGGATCATGTTTAAAACTATATAATCCAGGTGTTAAGGAGTCAAATTTATGGAAAAATCGATTGTCTTTATCTAAATAAAAAGTATCAATAACTTTATCGTTTTTCATAAAAACCACAAAATTATTTTTAGGATTTTCAATTTCACCACCAAAGTAAGCTACGTGATTACCGCCAATCATACCATCTTTACACGAAGTCATCGATGTAAGTAGAATGGAGAGTAAAATAAAATTAATATAAGAGTATTTTTTTAGCATAGAGGGCACTTTTATCATCGTAACAAATATATTTGTTTCAAAATAGTTATCATGTTAAGGTAGCGTTAAAAAAGCTTAATAGAATTATAAAAATAAAAACTGTGAAAACTCGTTCATTTTTGTTAATTTTGCCGCAAATTAAAACAAAAAATACATGCTTACAATTTCTAATTTATCGGTACAATTTGGTAAAAGAATTTTATTCGACGAAGTAAATACAACTTTCACACAAGGAAACTGTTACGGAATTATTGGTGCTAACGGTGCCGGGAAATCAACATTTCTAAAAATAATTGCTGGTGAAATGGATCCTACTGCGGGAAGAGTAATTTTAGAACCAGGTAAACGTATGTCGGTTTTAAACCAAAACCACAATATGTTTGACGAATATACGGTTTTAGATACGGTTTTGATTGGAAATAAAACATTACACGCTATAAAATCTGAAATGGATGCTTTGTATGCAGATTATGATGATAAAAATGCCGATAGAATAGGTGAGTTGCAATTGAAATTTGATGAAATGAACGGTTGGAATGCCGAAAGTGATGCCGCTTCCTTATTATCAAATTTAGAAATTGGTGCAGAACATCATTATACTGCAATGGGCGAATTAGAAGGAAAACTAAAAGTTCGTGTGTTATTAGCACAAGCTTTATTCGGGAATCCAGATGTGTTGATTATGGATGAGCCTACAAATGATTTGGATTTTGAAACCA
Source organism: Flavobacterium sp. (assembly GCA_032121715.1). GTDB lineage: Bacteria > Bacteroidota > Bacteroidia > Flavobacteriales > Flavobacteriaceae > Flavobacterium. The sequence goes on along the minus strand of JAUMDQ010000005.1, from coordinate 6,151 downwards.
TTGGTTGGTTAGAAAATTTCTTAGCTAATTATGAAAATACCGTTTTAGTGGTATCGCATGACCGTCACTTTTTAGATGCGGTTTGTACACATATTTCAGATATTGATTTTGCTAAAATTACACAC
>JAUMDQ010000005.1:0-6016 GCA_032121715.1 Flavobacterium sp. | reverse complement strand
ATTCAGGAAACTATACATTTTGGTACGAAAGTAGCCAATTAGCGGCTCGCCAGAAAGCACAACAAAACAAAAAAGCAGAAGAGAAAAAGGCCGAATTAGAAGAATTTATTCGTCGTTTTAGTGCCAATGTTGCGAAATCTAAACAAGCAACTTCTCGTAAAAAAATGATTGAAAAATTAAACTTAGATGAAATTAAACCATCAAGTAGAAGATATCCAGCCATTATTTTTGAAACGGAGCGTGAAGCGGGTGATCAAATTTTAAATGTGCAAAATTTATCAGCGACTCAAGATGGTGAATTGCTTTTTAAAGATGTGCATTTAAATATGGCTAAAGGGGATAAAATTGTAGTTTTCTCTAAAGATTCTCGTGCTACAACTGCTTTTTACGATATTTTAAATGGCTTAAAAAAACAAGATTCAGGAACTTTCGATTGGGGAGTAACTACAACACAATCGTATTTACCAGTTGAAAATCACAGCTTTTTTGATGATGTAGATTTAAACTTAGTAGATTGGTTACGTCAATGGGTAAAAACAGAAGAAGAACGCGATGAAGTTTACGTTCGTGGATTCTTAGGGAAAATGATTTTCTCTGGAGAAGAAGCGTTGAAAAAATGTAATGTTCTTTCTGGAGGAGAAAAAGTGCGTTGTATGTTATCTCGTATGATGATGATTAGAGCGAATGTTTTAATGTTAGACGAACCAACTAATCACTTAGACTTAGAATCAATTACAGCATTTAACAACTCGTTAAATAACTTTAAAGGCTCTATTTTATTAACCACACATGACCACGAATTCGCACAAACTGTAGGTAATCGTATTTTAGAAATTACTCCAAATGGTGTAATTGACCGTTACATGACGTTTGATGAATATTTAGAAGATGATAAAATAAAAGAATTACGTGCCAAAATGTATAATTAATTTACGATTAGAGATTTTTGATTTACGAATTTAATACTACAGAAAATCCCGAGTTTTAGCTCGGGATTTTTTATTTTAATGAACCTCTATGACTTTTAAGAAAAGTAGTTAAAAAAGTTTCTGCAATAAAATCTGTCTTTGAAAAAATATTCTTAAAATTAAAATCTTTGTATTCGCTTAAATTTTTTAAATCATCTGAATCTATTTCAATAAATCCCATATCCCATTTATCAAATTGACGATAGTCAATGTTTCCTTCTATTACTTTAATTATATTCTTGTGTCTATAATCTAAACTTATTTTTTGATATAATTTTATAATATCCTCTTTTTCTCCTTCAAGAACTTGAATAAAATTTTTATCCAAATACAATAAAACTCCAGTAATGTTTTTGTCTCGATTATTTTCCTTTGCTTTTACGAGAATTTCTTTAACATCAGAAGAAGTTAAGTCTTTTAAACCCGAACTTAAGTATATTATTCGATATAGCATAAATTAGTTTTTTTGTGATTGTAAACAAATATTTTACTCTTCTAATAAATCTGGTCTTCTTTCTTTAGTATGTTCGTAAGCTTTTTGTTCGCGCCATTTTTCTATTTCAGGAAAATTACCACTCAATAAAATATCTGGAATTTTCATGCCTTTATATTCTGCTGGTCGTGTATAAATTGGAGGTGATAATAAGTTATCTTGAAAACTATCTGTTAAGGCTGAAGTTTCATTGCTCAAAACTCCAGGAATCAAACGAAATAAGGCATCACATAAGATTACAGCACCTAATTCGCCACCTGACAAAACATAATCACCAATAGAAATTTCTTTCGTAATATGTAAATCACGCACACGTTGATCTACACCTTTATAATGTCCGCACAAAATAATTAAATTCCCTAACATCGACATCGAATTCGCCATTTTTTGGTTAAGCGTTTCTCCGTCTGGTGTCATGTAAATGATTTCGTCGTATTCACGTTCGCTTTTTAGTTTGGTAATGCAATCGTCAATGGGTTGAATATTCATCACCATTCCAGCGCCACCACCAAATTGATAATCATCAACACTCTTTTGTTTATTCGTGCTATAGTCGCGTAAATTATGAAAATGGACTTCTACCAGGCCTTTATCAATAGCTCTTTTCATCATTGAGCCTTCAAACGGACTTCTTATTAATTCAGGTAAAACAGTTATGATATCTACGCGCATAGTTTTTTATTTATTTGAAATACAAAGTTACAACTCACAAGTCACAACTCATAACTTTTTTAAACTCCAAATTGTCTTAAATGATGATCTACATGTTTCCATTGTAAATTATTCCATTCTTCAGCATTCATTTTTCCCCAGAAAGGATGGTTTATACATTTTATAGCTTTTTCTCCTTCTTGAAATCTTGAAAAATTAGAAATCAATTCATTTTTTACAGTTTCAAAATCGAAATTTGTATCGTATTTGAATTCTTTTGCAGTTGGACTATTTTTAGCAAATTCTGGTTGTTTTAATACAGAACCTTTCATCATTCTACCTAAAATTCTGAAAATGAATGGAACTTTTAATTCTTTTTCATTAAAAGCCACAAGAACCGCATCATTTATATGTTTAAGCATTTGATCTACAGTCATTTTTCCCCATTTTGCTTCTGATTCAGGACTTAATGATTGGATTCTAGAAATTATTTCTTGATTGTCTGCTGGGTTAAATATTGATTTCATATTATAGATTTTAATTTCCTAATTCTCCAACAATTGAATACATCATTGGAATTTTATTTCCGAATTTTTGAATACGAAATTTACCAGGTTCAAATTCTTCGGTATGATTAAAACAGTCGTAATTTGAATAGTCAAACTCTTCAAAATTTTTAATGATAATGTTTTGTTTAATAAGTGATTGAAATACTTCACTTAAACTATGATTCCAAGTGATTGTTTTGTATTCTATATCAACATGTCGATCTGCATAAGTTCCTGTTTCTTCTTCAAGAATGGGTTCTGATTTAAAATAATTATAGAAAACTTCATTGAAATCATTATCATACATCCAAACCACAGGATGAAATTCGAAAAACACAAATTTGCCATTTGGTTTTAAAGCATTTGCAATTACAGAAGCCCATTTGTCTAAATCGGGTAACCAACCAATTGTTCCATAACTGGTATATACAATATCGTATTTTTCTGTAATGTGTTGCAACGTATCATATACATCACAACAAATAAATTCGGCATCTAAACCTAATTTTTCATTTAAAGATTTGGCTTTTGCAATAGCATCTTCGGAGAAATCAATTCCTGTAACTTTAGATCCTAATCGAGCTAGCGATAAACTATCTTGACCAAAATGACATTGCAAGTGCAAAATTTTTTTTCCAGAAACATCTCCCAAAGCATCTAAATCAGTTTGTGGTAAGGTAACTTTTCCGTTTATAAATTTTTCTTGTTCGTAAAAATCGGAAGCAACATGAATAGAAACTTTATTGTTCCATGTCTGTTTGTTTATTTGAAGATAGTTTTCTGAATTCATTTTGAGATGTTATTTTTTGCTTAAAAACCAATCAAATATAGGTAAAAAAGTAGTAAATTTGCACTTTAATTTAAAAATAAAAAGCAATGCAAGACGGAATTTACGCTAAATTTAATACAGCAAAAGGTGCCATTTTAGTAAAGTTAACTCACGATAAAACGCCTGGAACAGTTGGAAACTTTGTAGGTTTGGCTGAAGGTCAATTAGAAAACAAATCAAAACCTATGGGACAACCTTTTTATAATGGTTTGAAATTCCATAGAGTTATTCCAGATTTCATGATTCAAGGTGGATGTCCTCAAGGACAAGGAACTGGGGGACCAGGTTACCAATTTGATGATGAATTTCACCCAGAATTAAAACATGACAAACCAGGAGTATTGTCAATGGCAAATTCAGGACCTGGAACAAACGGTTCTCAGTTTTTCATTACACATGTTCCAACAACTTGGTTAGACGGTAAACATACTGTTTTTGGTCATGTTGTAGAAGGACAAGATGTAGTTGATGCTGTCGCGGGTAATGATTCTTTAGATTCTATTGAAATTATTAGAGTTGGTGCTGAAGCTGAAAAATGGAATGCAATTGAAGCATTTAGAACATTTGAAGGTTCTCGTGAAAAAAGAATTTTAGAGCAAAAACAAGCTGCTGAAGCGGCTATGGAAAAATTAGCTGCTGGTTTTTCAAAAACAGATAGCGGTTTACGTTACCAAATTATCCAAAAGGGTAGTGGAAAACAAGCTGAAAAAGGTAAAAAAGTTTCTGTTCATTATCAAGGTGCTTTAGAAAATGGTCAAGTATTTGATTCATCATACAAAAGAAAACAACCGATTGATTTTCAATTAGGAGTTGGACAAGTTATTGAAGGTTGGGACGAAGGTATTGCTTTGTTGCAAGTTGGAGATAAAGCTCGTTTTGTAATTCCATCTTACTTAGGATATGGAAGTAATGGTGCTGGAGGCGTAATCCCGCCAGATGCAACTTTAGTATTTGACGTAGAATTAATGGACGTTAAATAACAACAATCTGTTAAATCAAAAATAAATGTTAAAATCCGCCTCGATACTAAATCGGGACGGATTTTTTTTATATTTGAAAATCTAAAAAACTAAAAATGAAAAACAAAATTATTATTGGATTGTTTGCTTTGGTGTTTACTTATGGTTGCACCGCTAAGAAGTCTGTAGTTGCTCCAATTCCTGAAGTAAAAGAAGCGATGGGTATTACAAAAAATTCGGAAAGTAGTGTTGCTGTTATGGTTAAACCTGTCAATGAGAGTCCAAAAATTACTTCAGAAACTTTAGCAGAAGGAAAAAGTTTATATGGTATGAATTGTGCCAAATGTCACGAATTACATGATGCCAATAGTTTCACTGCAGAAGAATGGACTCCAATTGTATTGCGTATGCAAAAGAAAGCCAAAATTTCAGACGAACAACGTGAAAAAATATATGCTTATTTGACTACTCCACAAATGTAATAATTTGTGTTTAATTACAAATTAAAGTAACTTTGGCTCGTAATTTGCGAGCCTTTTTCTATATATGAAGAAATTAATTCTATTTTTATTATTTACCATTTTTAGCTTTTCTCAAGAGGGTTTACCTCATTGTGGCTATGATTTTACAACCTATTTAGTGGCAAACCCAATTGATAGTCATACCAAAAAAATCATTGATGGTTTACAAATTACTTTAGTGGATAGTAATGGAAATGAAGTTGTGAATACTAATAATGAATTCAGCTTAATCAATAAAGATAAAGCCTTATTGTTTGCAAAAAATTACAGGGTTACGTTAACTAATTCAGAAGTAAGATGGTTTTATAACATTTGTGAAGATCAATATTTACTACAATTGAAAGCAAATTTTCTTCCAGAAGAAAATGGTTATACTGTAAAAATAACCGATTCCTTAAATCGATATCCAACTACAATTGTTCCGGTTTTTAATAATAATCTATATGTGCTATGTACGACTAAAGTGAAAAGTTTTGGTCCGAAAATGACAAACAATATGATTACTGTGGAGATGAGTAAATAATTCTAAAATTATTATTTTTTCTCAATTTTAGAAACATAGTTATATCCTAAAATTCCTTTTTTTAATGTTAGTACTATAATTTGATTATTAGTTATTGAATTATAAAATTCCTCTTTCACATCAAGTCTTTCATCGGGATCAAATTCAGTTTTAATAAAAATTGCATAGCTTGAAGAACCTCTGGAATGACCAATTTCCTTTTTATAGTTAATTGGAATTATTTGCTTGTTTTCCTTTTCATTACTAAAATATTTATTGATGAAAACGCCAAGATTTGGTATTAAAAAGAAAAAACAAATACATATACTTAATATATTGTAAAATCTTTTTTTGTTATTGAAGTTAAAATATTTATTTAGTATTAAGGTACAAATTAGACTAAATGTCAAGCTGAAAAATGCTAGTTCCCAAAATAAAATATAACCACCAATAGTTTGTTCAAAATCTCTCAAAGTAAATAAAACTGAGATTACTCCAACAAAAGCTAGAAATTCAATATTCTTATTTTTTTTGATATTATTATT
>JAUMDQ010000004.1:0-12626 GCA_032121715.1 Flavobacterium sp. | reverse complement strand
GCATATAAAGGTAAAGAAATGGTAATTGAATTCCCACTGACCTACCAAAAAGGTCAAGTATTCTTTGTTCGTATTCAAACAAATAAAGGTCATATTATCAAAAATATCGTATCAAGTACCAATTAATTAAATTAATTTAAAAAGCAGAAGCCGTTCCGATAAATCGGAACGGCTTCTTTATTTAATCGTAATTTTTATTATTTTACTAAACCTCTTGAAATAACAATTCTTTGAATTTCTGAAGTTCCTTCATAAATTTGAGTAATTTTAGAATCACGCATCATTCTTTCTACATGATATTCACTTACATAACCATTACCACCGTGAATTTGAACCGCTTCATTAGCTACTTCTAAAGCAATTTCAGAAGCATATAATTTAGCCATCGCACCAGAATGTGCAATATCTTCACCTAAATCTTTTTCTGCAGCAGCTTTGTGAATTAATAATCTTGCAGCCGTAATTTTTACGTGCATGTCTGCTAATTTAAAAGCAATTGCTTGATGTTCAAAAATTGGCTTTTTAAAAGCCACACGCTCTTGAGAATATTTCAAAGCTAATTCAAAAGCACCTTGAGCAATACCTAAAGCTTGGGAAGCAATTCCAATTCTCCCGCCATTTAAGGTAGACATCGCAAAAGCAAATCCAAAACCATCAGCACCAATTCTATTTTCTTTAGGAACTTTTACATTATTAAATAATAAAGTATGTGTATCAGAACCTCTGATTCCCATTTTCTTTTCTTTTGGACCAATATCAAAACCTTCCATTCCTTTTTCCATAATAAGAACGTTAATTCCTTTATGCCCTTTAGAAGCGTCAGTTTGAGCAATTACTAAGTATATAGAAGCCGTTCCACCATTAGTAATCCAGTTTTTTGTACCGTTTACTAAATAATGGTCACCCATATCAATAGCGGTAGTTCTTTGCGAAGTAGCATCAGAACCTGCTTCTGGCTCAGATAAACAAAATGCTCCAATTACTTCACCTTTTGCAAGTGGTGTTAAATATTTAATTTTTTGTTCTTCAGAACCATATTTTTCTAAACCTGCACAAACCAATGAGTTATTTACAGACATAATAACAGCAGCAGAAGCATCAACTTTAGCAATTTCTTCCATTGCTAAAACATAAGAAATACTATCTAAACCAGCTCCACCATATTTAGGATCAACCATCATTCCTAAGAAACCAAGCTCTCCCATTTTCTTAACTTGTTCTGTCGGAAACTTTGAATGTTCATCTCTTTCTATAACACCAGGTAACAATTCTGTAACAGCAAAATCTCTCGCTGCTTGTTGAATCATTAATTGCTCTTCGTTTAATTTAAAATCCATTATTTTACTATAGGTTAATTGAATATATCTTAAAAATTTCGCTCAAATGTAGTTATTTTATATGAAATTTTCAATAAGAAATTGTATTTTTAACCCATGTTTAATCAGAGCTATAATGTTATCGGAGTAATGTCGGGCACTTCATTAGATGGAGTGGATTTGGCACATATAAAATTTGAAATAAAAAACAATAAATGGTCATATGAAATATACGAATGTGATACGATTTCTTATGCTACAGATATTATTTCGAAACTAAAAAACGGAATCAATTTCAGTAAAAATGAACTTTCAGATTTAAATATCGAATACACGAATTTACTTGGAAATATTATTTCAGAATTCATCACTAAAAACAATATTTCAAACATTGATGCGATTTGTTCACACGGACATACGATTTTACATCAACCGCAAAACGGCTTTACGCTTCAAATTGGAAATTTACCAGAAATAGCCAAAATTGTCAAACAAAAAGTGGTGTGTGATTTCCGAGTTCAAGATGTAAAACTTGGTGGTCAAGGCGCACCTTTAGTTCCGATTGGAGATGAAATTTTATTTTCTGAATATGATTATTGTTTGAATTTAGGCGGATTTTCGAATATTTCTTTCGAAGAAAACAACCAACGAATAGCTTTTGATATTTCACCAGTTAATACCGTTTTGAATTTCTACGCGAATACTTTCGGAATAGAATATGACGATAAAGGTAAAATTTCGGAATCAGGAAAAATAAATTCAGAATTATTTGAAGAATTAAATCAACTAGAATTTTACAGCAAAGCGTTTCCAAAATCTTTAGGATTCGAATTCGTAAAAGAAACAGTTTTACCAATTTTAGAAAGTTATACCATTTCAACCGAAGACAAAATGCGAACTTTTACAGAACATATTGCGTTTCAAATTGGCAAAATACTACAATCCAAATCTGGAAAATTATTAGTTTCTGGCGGCGGTGTGTATAACGATTTCTTAATCGAAAGAATGAAAGCACATTTACCAACCATTGAAATCATAATTCCAGACGAAAAAACCATCAAATTCAAAGAAGCCTTAATTTTCGCTTTATTGGGTGTTCTAAAATTACGAAACGAAATTAATGTTTTAGCAAGCGTAACCGGTGCCAAACACGATCATTGTTCAGGTGAAATCTATGAATTTAGTTCTTAATAAAATCAGTAACATTTTTTATTAAATCTTTGCTTTTTAAATCGTGCCCTAAACCTTCTGTTAAAATCAATTGGCTGTTTTTCCAATGTTTATTTAATCGAATAGAATAATTATAATTGGTAGCCAAATCGTTTTTATCATGTACAATTAAAGCCGGAATAGCAATACTTTCAGCGAATCTTGCACTCGAAAAATAGCTTGGTAATTTCCCTAATTGGGCATGAAATTCATCAATGATTAAGTTGAGAGATTTTGTAGTTAATCCCAAAGTTTGCTGATAAAACTCAAAGAAATCTGAAGCTTCACCTGGCGCACCCATAATTACCACTTTTTCAATCGTATGCTCTTTGTATTGATCTAAAAAGTAAGTCGTAGCAAATCCACCAATAGAATGACTCACAATTGATGAAATTTCCGAATTTATTTTCAAAAATGAATTGATAACTTTTGCATACAAAACCACATGAATGGATTTTCCTGACGACAAACCGTGTGCTGGCGCATCTAACGCATAAACTGTAAAATCATTTTTAAGTAAATGTTCTATGTAATTTTTCCAACGAAAAGAATGACTCGACCAACCGTGAATTAACAATATTTTTTTACTACCACTACCCCATTTATAGGTTTGGATTTTATAACCTTCCAAATCCAAAACATCAGACATTCCTTTTTGTAAAAATTCTAATTGATGCGGTTTTACTTTTCGAGCAAACGGATTACAAAAAAGTAGAAACCCATCCTTTTTTAGCTTTTTTGGATGTACAAATGACAATAAATTGAAATAAAACCCTAACGATTTTTGCATTATTTTCTTAAAATTCATCTTTATTTTTATTTTAAGATACCAATTGGTATCAAATTATTTAAATTTTTTTACAGTAATATATCAGAAACAATCCAATTTTTTAAATGATTGACCACAATCTCAATATCGGAGTTGGAGTTTTGTAATTTACTCATCATCACACCGCCTTCAAGTGTTGAAATTAGTATAGTTGCCACTAATTTTTCATTTACTAAAGCACCAACTTGTTTATGTGTTTTTCCATTGATAATAATTCTTTCTACAGAATCACGAAAAACAGATAAAGCTTGTTGTGCTTTTTGCTTCAATTCTAAGTTGGTATCGTCCACTTCAACGGCTACATTTAGCAACGGGCAACCACCTATAATTAATGGATTTGTAATATAACTTTGAAACAAATTCAATACACAAAACAGCTTATCTCTTGTGTTGTTTTGAGCCTTAATTTTCTCATTTAACGCCACAAAAATAGCTTGCATCATTTTCTGAAAAGCTTCGATTTCTAGACATTCTTTACTCTCAAAATGCCTGTAAATCGCACCCTTAGTTAAGCCCGTAGCCTCAGTGATATCACTCAAAGACGTAGACTTATACCCTTTTGTATTAAAAAGGTTCGTCGCTTCTTTTAGCACTTTTGCTTTAGTTATTTCTGAGGATCGCATATGCAAAGATACCAATCGGTATCTAAATTACAAAAAAAAAGTAAAATTTCTTTTTTCATTGTTTGAAAAAGCTAAATTTGCATATCAAAATTAATAACTTATATATGAAATCGCAACAATAAAATATTTGTTTGCAAACTCAAATAAAAATAAGCGATACCATATATACTTTATAAAAAAAAAAAAAAAACATATCATATATGAAAGATTTACTACATAAATTCGAAAATAAAGAACCAGAAATTGTTTTCAATTGGAAAGATCCAGAAACGGAAGCAGAAGGTTGGACAGTTATTAACTCTTTACGTGGTGGTGCCGCTGGTGGTGGAACGCGTATGAGAATTGGTTTAGATCAAAACGAAGTGCTTTCTTTAGCAAAAACAATGGAAGTAAAATTCTCAGTATCTGGTCCGGCAATTGGTGGAGCTAAATCTGGAATTAATTTTGACCCAGCAGATCCTCGTAAAAAAGGTGTTTTAGAACGTTGGTACAAAGCGGTTTCTCCATTATTGAAAAATTATTATGGAACTGGTGGTGACTTAAATGTAGATGAAATTCACGAAGTAATTCCAATGACGGAAGAATGTGGTGTTTGGCATCCACAAGAAGGTGTTTTTAACGGACATTTCAAACCAACTGAAGCAGATAAAATTAATAGAATCGGACAATTACGTCAAGGTGTAATTAAAGTGATTGAAAACGGAGAATTTACTCCAGATTTATCTAAAAAATATACAGTAGCCGATATGATTACAGGTTACGGAGTGGCAGAAGCTGTAAAACATTTCTACGGGATTTATGGTGGAAGTGTTGTAGGTAAAAAAGCCATTGTTCAAGGATTTGGAAATGTAGGTTCAGCTGCAGCCTTTTATTTAGCTAAAATGGGTGCGAAAGTAGTTGGAATTATCGACAGAGATGGTGGTGTACTTAACGAAAATGGTTTCACATTTGAAGAAATTACAGAATTATTCAGAAATAAAGATGGAAACAAATTGGTTTCTGACCAAATGATTCCTTTTGCAGAAATTAATGATAAAATATGGAAAATGGGTGCGCAAATTTTCGCTCCATGTGCCGCTTCAAGAATTGTTTCTAAAGACAATGTGGAGAACATGATTGCCAATGGTTTAGAAGTTATTTCATGTGGTGCAAATGTTCCCTTTGCTGACAAAGAAATTTTCTACGGCCCAATTATGGAAGAAACAGACAATAAAGTAAGTTTGATTCCAGATTTCATTTCAAATTGTGGAATGGCAAGAGTTTTCGCTTATTTCATGGAGAAAAAAGTACAAATGACAGACGAAGCAATTTTTAATGATGCGTCTGAAATTATCGGAAAAGCAATTCAAAAAACATTTGATGTCAATTCAAGTAAAACAAATATCAGTGCAAGAGCTTACGAAATTGCATTGAAACAATTGGTGTAAACACGCAACAATACTTCTTTAAAAAACTACGTTGGAACAATTTTTGACGTAGTTTTTTTGTTTCAACAATTTTTATTACATTTATTCGTTATTATAAGGTAATTTCACAAAATGAGAAGATTAGTAAAAATATTTAAATTCATAAACGACCACGGCTCAATGCTTATCCTGATATTAGCAATATTGGCAGTAATTTTATGGTTTCTTATTAAATTTCTCAACAAACAAAACCTAACTGACTCCAAAAAGTCACTTATTATAACTGTTTATTCTTTTGGAAGTATATTACTTCTATTGTTTTTCCTACGTTTTTGGCCTCCTTATGGTAAAACCGAAATGCTTATCGCTCAAGGTGGTGGCGGTGGTGGCGTTGAACTTAATTTTGGAAATACTGACAAAGGGAAAGGCGATGATTATTTGAGCGAAACTTTAGAAGTCAATATGAAAGAAGTTGCGGCTCAACCCGTTGAATCCACTCCAGATGAAATTTTAACGCAAGATAATGTTGGCGCAGAAGTTCCGACTCCAACAAAAACAAATGTTAAACCAAAAGATAAGAAACCAACTATAAAACCAGCAGAAACGCCAAAAACACCAGTAAAGAAAACCAATAGTGCCTTATCGAATATGATTAAAGGCAATAAAAAAGGTGGTGATGGAAATAGTAGTACAAGCGGAAACCAAGGCTCTGCGGGCGGAAGTACCAATTCTAACGGTTATTATGGAAATGGTGGTTCTGGTGGAGGAACTGGTGGCGGCAACGGAACTGGAAACGGTACCGGTACTGGCGCAGGAAGTGGTTCTGGTTCAGGTGGAGGAAATGGAAGTGGCATTGGAAAAGGAAACTATACTTTAGCAGGGAGACGTGTAGCATATATCCCAACAATTGACAACAATTGCAACCAAGCTGGACGAGTTACAATAGAAGTTACTGTAGATAAATCAGGAAAAACGATTTCTGCAGTAAACGGAAAAGGCTCAACTGGGGATGCGTGTTTAATTGCTCTTGCAAGAAAATATGCCTTACAAACCAAATGGCAACCAAGCGAAACGGCTGCAGATAAACAAACTGGAAATATCACTTATAATTTTTCTTTTTAAAATTTTTCCATACTTTTTACTTTTATCTTTTTACTTTTATCTTAATCAAAACCTTTATATTTGCATCTCTTAAAATTATAAAAAATGCAACATATAATTGATCGTTTTATTGGATATGTAACTGTAGATACAGAATCAGATCCAGAATCTAACACTACTCCAAGTACAGCTAAACAATGGGATTTAGCGAATAAATTAGCAGAAGAATTAAAAAATATAGGTTTATCAGATGTTTCTATTGACGATAAATCTTACGTAATGGCCACATTACCAAGTAATTTAGATTATGAAGTCCCAACGATAGGTTTTGTTTCTCACTTTGATACTACACCTGATTTTACTGGAAAAGATGTAAAACCTCAAATTGTCAAAAATTATGATGGTGGTGATATCGTTTTAAACGCAGAAAAAAACATTATTCTTTCTCCTTCTTATTTTAAAGATTTGTTATTGTATAAAGGTCAAACTTTAATTACAACAGATGGAACAACTTTATTAGGAGCCGATGACAAAGCAGGAATTACAGAAATTATGACTGCGATGGAATACTTAGTTCAGCATCCAGAAATCAAACACGGAACTTTAAAAGTATGTTTTACACCAGATGAAGAAATTGGTCGTGGTGCAGATCATTTTGACGTAGAAAAATTTGGGGCAGATTGGGCTTACACAATGGACGGAAGTCAAATTGGTGAATTAGAATACGAAAACTTCAATGCCGCTGGCGTAAAAATAAGATTCAACGGAAAAAGTGTTCATCCTGGTTATGCCAAAGGAAAAATGATCAACTCCATGCTTTTAGCGAACAAGTTTGTCAATAAATTACCAAAAGATGAAACACCTGAAACGACTAAAAATTACGAAGGATTTTATCACGTTACGAATATTCAAGGAAGTATCGAAGACACTTTAGTGCAATTGATTATTAGAGATCATAATCGCAAAAAATTCGAAAAACGTAAAGAATACGTTGAAGAAGTTGTCGCAAAAATCAACAAAAAATACAAAAAACAATTTGGTGAAGATATTGCGATTTTAGAAATAAAAGACCAATATTACAACATGCGTGAAAAGGTTGAACCAGTTATGCATATTGTAAAATTAGCAGAACAAGCCATGAAAGAATTAAACATTAAACCGTTAATTAAACCTATTCGTGGTGGAACTGATGGTTCTCGTTTATCTTTTATGGGATTACCTTGTCCGAATATTTTTGCTGGTGGACATAACTTCCACGGAAAATATGAATACGTTCCTGTAGAAAGCATGCAAAAAGCGATTGAAGTGATTGTTAAGATTGCAGAGTTAAACGCGATTAAGAATAATAAATAATAACATCTTTATAAAACAAAAAGCCCAAATTCAATTTGAATTTGGGCTTTTTAATATATTGCTTTTTTATCTTTAAAAATTTCTAAAACCTTATTTATAGAATCTTCATCTGTCAAAAGCAAAACAATACTTTTATTTTCCAAATTGTACTTTTTATCAATGTTTTTTTTCTTAACCTTAATTACTTTTTTGCTGTTATCAAAAAAATCACTGATGTTAGCATTAAAAAAAATTGCGAGTTTTGGTATGAAATCACTTTTAACATCGTTGATTCCACTTTCCCAATTAGAATAAGTACTTTGCTTAATCCCCAAATAGTCAGCAACTTGCTGTTGAGAATAATTTGAATTTTGCTCTCTAATTTTTCTTAAATTTTTTGCTACAATTGACATACTATTTTATCATTTTTTTGTAAAAATATATCATTTTTTTAGATTAACAACACAAAAAAATGTAAGAATTTTATACTAAATAAAAAAAAATAATATGAAAAAAATCATGACATTATTTGTACTATTATGTGCAATTACAGTAAACGCTCAAAACATAACTGTTACAGGTGACAATTACGCAGAAATTGGGATAACAAAAGCTTATACAATAAAATTTAGACCCGCGCAAAGTATAGCATTTAATGCTTACCGAATAAATTTTTGGAATATTTATGCAGAAGTAAATGGAAGTACTATTGTTGGCGAAATAAGTTCACCTCCTTTTGGCTCAACGAGTGGGACTGGACTAACTTTGAATTCTGGATTGACGGATATTAAAAGTACAAGTGTAAATACCGAAAGAACTGTATATATAAAATGGGGAGATAATGCACCAGATGTTGATAATTTTAGAGTAATATTAAATGTAGATTATGGAAACGGACCTACTTTCTCAGATTACGTAACTAATGGAACGTTTATAAATTATGTTTACAATAAACCAAACAATAATAACCCTCCAATTGAGGATGGAACTGATGGATACTATGTAGATCTAAAAAAAATAAATCCTCCTACAATTAGCTCACCAAACATATTAAGTTGTTGTAGTGCAAATGCTACAATTACTGCTTCTAATTTTGGAGATGGAAACAGTTTTACATGGAACATTACTGGAGGCGCTAACTATTCGGGAACAACTACATCTCCACAAGTAATAATAACACCAACGAGTGATAACACTCCAATAAATATAACTTGTACAGTTAAAAGAACTACTGCATCAACAAGCTATAGTAAAACCTCTACAATTACATTAAATAAAACAGCTAGAAGCTTAACCTTAGAAACTTCACCTATAAAAAATTATTTGTGTAAAAATACAGGATTAATTTTTCAAGTAGAGAATAGTTGTGGTATTAATAATGTTGCATGGAACGCTCCAAATTGTAGTGTTTCTAGTGAAATAATAGTTGGAACAAAAAGACAAGTAACAATTACACCTAATTCGAGTATTCCAACTGGTTCAATTTTAAATATAAGTGCAGTAGCTAATTATACTGGAGGCTGTTCAGCAATATCACCAACAAAAAGCTTTTCTGTATATGAAAATGGCACACCTCCAACACCTTTTGGTTCGATACATATGGAACCGATGGGTTACGATATAAATCCTGATATCACTTTTTGTGAATCTATAAGAGCCGTGCCTGTATTTGATGAAAATTTAGATATTTTTGGCGAAATAATTGATCCGTCTCATAATTATTTTATAAATGGAAATACAACAATTACACCTGTTATGGTAAATGTAAGACAAATAAAATATGGCACTAGTTATACACAGACTCCTATAACTTTCACCATTTGTAATACAAACCCTTGTAATGGCGAAATAAAATGTAAACAATTTCAAGTAAATCAACCTATCTGTTTTTATGGTGGTCCTGGAGAAATTTTATTTGAAAAACAAAATATAAACTCAACAAAAGATAATGATATAAAGAAATTTGAAATTGCTTTATATCCAAACCCAACAAGTGAAAATTTTAATATTGAATTAACTCAAAATAAATCTGGAAAAATAATAGTTAATGATATTTTTGGTAATATTATAAAACAAAGTGATTTCAGTAATACAAAAAAGATAAGTTTAAGTCTAAATAATTTTAAAAAAGGAATTTATTTTGTAAAAACAATAATAGATGAAGAAGTTTATGTTAATAAAGTGATTTTAGAATAATAAAACAAAATCTATATAATATTCAAAATATAAGCTACTAATTAAACAAAAAGCCCAAATTCAAATTGAATTTGGGCTTTTAATTATTTATAATTTAGTAACTGAGGTTCTCGAAGTCACACAAATTTAAAACTATTTCTTTTCGTTTAATTTCAAACTCATTTCTGCAGAAATTGAACTTTTTTCAATTTTCAATTTTCCAGACATGGTTTCCATTACGATTGTAGTTTCCGCAATTTCAGAAACTTTACCATGAATTCCAGCAATCGTAACAATTTTATCTCCAGCTTTTAAATTTGCTAAGAAAGTTTTCTCTAATTTGATTTTTTTGTTTTTTGGCATAATGATTAAGAAGTAAAACACTCCTAACATTAACACCAACTGAATAATTAAGGTTGAGTTCATTTATTTATTTTTTAGTTTTAATACTTGCTTTAATTTTAATATTTTCTACAACTTTAGCGGTATTACAAGTAATCATAACCGTTTTAGTTACTTCACCTGATTTTCCGTTGGAATCAAATTTTACACTAATTGGCGCTGATTCTCCAGGTTCAATTGCTTCTTTGGTTACTTCTGGAACAGTACAACCACAAGAACCATGTGCATCAACAATATATAAATTTTTATCGCCAACGTTTTTGATTAAAAAAGTAGTTTCTACAATTTCGCCTTGTTCAATTTCTCCAAAATCATGAATTTCTTTATCAAATTCTACTTTAGTTTTTGGCACTTTTGCGTTTTCTTCTAAACTTGTTGTAGTGGTTACTGTTGTTTCTTCTATTTTTTCAACTCCTTTTTTACAAGAAAAAGTGATTAATAGTGAAGCAACTGCAAAAATTCTAACTATTTTCTTCATCATAATTGTTTTTATAATAATCCTCTACCCGATTTTTTTAATTTTTCAGTGGCTTGGAAATCTTTTACTAAATTATCTAAAATTCCGTTGATAAATATACTACTTTTTGGCGTAGAATATTCTTTAGCAATTTCTAAATATTCGTTTAAAGTAACTTTTACAGGAATCGATGGGAATTTCAACAATTCACAAATAGCCATTTTAAGAATAATCGTATCTAATTCTGCAATACGTTCTTTATCCCAATTTGGTGTTTTGTTTTCAAATTCTTTTGCGAATTCTACTTCATTTAAAACCGTTTTTCTAAATAAATTTCTAACAAATTCTTTGTCGTCTAAATCTTTAAAAACTTGTGGCAATTCAATAGAATCTTCGAAACTTCTAATCGCTTTAATCTGCTTAGAAAGCAAAGTATTAATGACCGGAATATCATCTACCCAAGTAATTTTAAAATCTTCTAAATAATCGTATAATTTTTCGTTTGGCGCAATAACTTCATTAAAAAGATCATACATAAAGAAAATATCTTTTTTGAATTCTGTTGTTTCTACAGCCATGTATCTTTTATACAAATCAGAGGCTTTAATCGCGTCTAATAGAAAGATAATACAATCGTCGTTACGTTTCCAGTTGTCAATTTTTCTTTCTTCTAACTTATCATAAAAAGCGGCATGGTTTGCTAAAATTTTGAAAAAACTATTGTTTACAAACTTATAATTAGGATTTTGTTCTTCTTTGGTAGCCAAGTGTTTTTTAGAAGCAAGTTCTAAATAGGTTCTTTCTTTCAATTGTAATTCATCGAAAATGGAAAGCATTACTAAATACAAATCTTGAGAATTGTCTATACTTTGTAATAAAAATCTTTCTTCCTTATCTAATGAATCGGATTCGTGCTGATGCATCGCGTAAATGGTTTGCATCACTTTTACTCTATAATGTCTTCTGTTAAGCATGGCTAAGAACTTTAAAAAATTATCCCGAAACAATTTTTATAATTATTTCGGGACAAATTTACAATATTTTATTTTAAAGAATTATTTGTTTTGTAATTCTTTTTTTCTGTCATCAATTCTTTTTTGAGCAATATTTAATGCTGCTTGATGTGTTGTGATATTTTGAACATCCGATAACTTAAAAATATCCATTGCAGTGTTGTAAATATTTTCTGTTTTTTCCATTACTTGAGCAGAAGTTAAATTTGCCAATTCTGAATAAACATTAATTACTCCACCAGCATTAATTAAGAAATCAGGTGCATATAAAATACCTTTTTCTTTTAATAATTTACCGTGAATTACTTCATTTGCTAACTGATTATTAGCTGCTCCAGCAATAACTTTTGCTTGAATTTTGCTAATTGTATCGTCATTGATAGTTGCTCCTAAAGCACAAGGCGCATAAATATCTACATCTAAACTATATAAATCGTTTCCTGTAAAAATTTTAGCTCCGTATTTAGAACCTACTTCATGTAATCTGTTTTCATTGATATCAGAGATAGTTACAATTGCTCCTTCATTTGTTAAATGTTGCACTAACACTTCACCTACGTGACCAATACCTTGAACTAAAACTCTTTTTCCTGCTAAATTATCAACTCCAAATTTATGTTTTGCAGCGGCTTTCATACCCATAAAAACACCATAAGCAGTAATAGGAGATGGATTTCCAGAACCACCTTTACTTTCAGAGATTCCTGTAACATATTTCGTTACTTCTCTTACCGTATCCATGTCTTTTGTTTCCATTCCAACA
>JAUMDQ010000003.1:3401-4143 GCA_032121715.1 Flavobacterium sp. | reverse complement strand
ATTTAAAGATTTTTCGTATTTTGATTTCGGGATTTCGAATGAGAATCAGGGAAAAAACATCAATAAAGGTTTACAATATTGGAAAGAAACTTTTGGTGCTAGAACTTTTACGCAGGATTTTTATGAAGTAGAAACGCGAAATTTCGCCAAATTAAATCAGGTGTTTATATGATAAAATTTCTCGATTTACAGAAACTCAATCAACCTTTTGAAGTGCAATTTTTATCTAAAACAAAGGAGCTTTTAGATAAAGGTTGGTACATTTTAGGAAATGAAGTCAAACAATTTGAACAAAGTTTTGCTCAATATTCCAACGCGAAACATTGCATTGGAGTAGGAAATGGGTTAGATGCTTTAGTTTTGATTTTAAAAGGCTACATTGAACTTGGGAATTTGCAAAAAGGTGATGAAGTTATTGTGCCAGCAAATACTTATATCGCTTGTGTTTTAGCCATTTTACAAGCCGATTTAGTTCCTGTTTTTGTGGAGCCAATTATCGAAACCTACAATATTAATCCAGCTTTAATTTCTGAAAAAATAACACCAAAAACCAAAGCTATTTTATTGGTTCATTTATATGGTCAATTGGCCGAAATGGATGCAATTATAGAATTAAGTAATCAATATAATTTGCTAATTATTGAAGATGCTGCGCAAGCTCACGGTTTGCCTTTTAAAGGAAGTCATTCTCGTGCTTTTAGTTTCTATCCAGGTAAAAATTTAGGCGCTTTAGGCGATGGTG
>JAUMDQ010000003.1:0-3391 GCA_032121715.1 Flavobacterium sp. | reverse complement strand
AAAACGTTATTTAGTTGAAATTAAAAATTCTAAAATTGTTTTGCCAACTTGCGAAAATTTTGACAAACACGTATTTCATTTATTCGTAATTCGTACCGATAACAGAGACGATTTGCAAGAGTATTTATTAAAAAACGGAATTGAAACCATCATTCATTACCCAATTCCGCCACATAAACAAAAAGCATTGCCAGATTTCAATCAGTTGAGTTTGCCAATTACGGAGAAAATTCATCATGAAGTGTTGAGCTTACCCATAAGTTCAGCGCTTACAAATGAGGAAATTTCGAATATTATCACTACTTTAAATTGTTATTAATTGTCTGAAATTAAAAAAATAATGCAACAACCGTTATTCAAAATTACTTCTTTGAATAGCGTGCATATTTTGTTGAAATTAGTTTTTGGTTTCATCACTTCCAAAGCATTAGCGATTTTTGTTGGAGCCAACGGAATGGCTTATGTTGGGAATTTTAGAGCGTTTTTAAATGTCGTTGAAAATTTTTCTTTACTCGGAATTCAGAATGCGATTGTAAAATATGTGGCTGAATACCAACATGATAAACCCAAGTTAAAATCGGTTTTAGCGACCTTTGGCTTGTTGCTTCTAACTTCTTCGATTGTGATTAGTTTAGTTTTAATTTTTGGAGCGAATTACTTATCGAAAGAAATATTCCATCATTCCGAGATCTATAGTTTTGTATTTTATGTTTTGGCGATTGTATTTCCGTTATATGTGTTTTCAACGTTTTGTATTTCAGTTGTTAACGGTTTTCAAGAATATAAAAAAGTCATTTACATACAAATTATTTCTAGCAGTATTGCTTTGCTTTTTTCTGTATTTCTAATTTATTATTACAACACTTTTGGAGCTTTAATATCTTTAGTTTTAGCGCCTGTTTTTGTGTTTTTTGTCAGTCTTTTTTATCTGAGAAATGTGATTTCATTTTCTGATGTTTTTTCGTTTCAATCTTTCGATTTTTTAGTAGTTAAAAACTTGTCAGAATATGTATTAATGGCTTTGGTTTCTGGAGTTATTGGTTCGTTTGTATTATTAGAAATACGTACTGATGTAATTGAAATCACAGGTTTGAAAAACGCTGGAATTTATGAAGGTTTACAGCGTATTTCGTCTTATTATTTGTTATTCATTTCTTCCATAATGGCGATTTATTTTTATCCGAAATTAGCAGAACAGAATTCAAATACGAAAGCCATAATTCTGAATTATTTAAAAACGATTATTCCAGTTTTTGCAATTGGCTTAGGTTTGATTTATGTATTGAGAAAATTCATTATTCAGATTCTATTTTCTACTGAATTTGAAACCATGGAATCCTTATTTTTATGGCAATTGGTTGGTGATTTATTAAAAGCAGTTTCTTTAATTTTTGGTACTATTTTAATCGCCACAAAACAAACTAAAGCATTTATAATTACTGAAATTATTTCTTTGTTTATCATGTATTATTCCACAAATTGGATGTTGCATGCGATTGGAATTGACGGAATAGTTATCGCTCACACCTTTACTTATTTTATGTATTTGTTGATTTTAGTCATTTATTTTAGAAAGAAACTGTTATGAAAATAGTAATTGTAATTCCGTTTTATAACGAAGTCGCTAGAATTAATTTAGAGAATTTCCATCAAATTTTTAATGGATTTCCACACTATAATTTTTTATTAGTTGATGATGGAAGTTCGGATAAAACTATTGATGTTTTAGAAAAATTCAAATCCGAATTTTCTACTATTGAAGTTTTGAAACTAGCTAAAAATGTAGGTAAAGCAGAAGCCATTCGTTCAGCGGTTTTGTCTATTTCTGATGCTGATTTTATTGCATATTATGATGCCGATTTAGCGACACCTTTTTCAGAATTAGATAAATTAATTCAGTTTTCGGTTCAAAATCCAAACTATAAAATGGTTATGGGCGCTCGAATTAAATTGATTGGAAACGGCGTGAAACGCTCTTTAAAAAGACATTATTTCGGTAGAATTTTCGCTACAATTGTGAGTCAGTTCGTCCTTAAAGTTGCTGTTTATGACACGCAATGTGGTGCGAAAGTCATTGATTATCAAGTCGCAAAACAAATTTTTGAAAAACCTTTTATTTCCAAATGGTTGTTTGATGTGGAATTGCTAAAACGTTTGCAAAAGATTCATAATTTAAAAAAAGTAGTGAAGGAAATTCCACTAGAAAAATGGGAAGAAATTGGAAATTCAAAAATTAAAGTCGGTGATTTTTTACGAATTCCTTTTCAACTATTCCAAATTTATAGGAAATATGAATAGGCTTTTTCAAAAATATGCTATTTTAATTTTAGTCATTTTCGGTTTGATTTTTAGAATGCTATTCTATTTTTTCAACCAAAATGCACTTTTAACAAATGATAGTCAAACTTATATTGATTTGGCTAAACTTATTTCTTCAGGCTCAATTAATGGTTATTTTGGCGGTCGTTCTCCAGGTTATTCTTTACTGATTTGTCTATTAGGTAATTCCATTCAATTGGTGGTTTTATTTCAAGTTATTATTGGAATTCTCTCTACTGTTTTTTGGTATATAATTCTCAAATATTTTAAATTTAATGCTGTTTTTTCGCTTTCTATTTCTTTGTTTTTCAGTTCCTTTCTTCATGTTTTATCATACGAACATGCAATATTAATTGAAAGTATTAATCTGCTTATAATTACATTATTAATCTATTATGTAATTAAAAATCAGATTTTAGAAACCGCTTTCTGTTTGGCAATTTTAGTCCTTTTGAAACCGTTTTATATGTATTTACCGTTGTTGATTTTTGCTTATTTCGTTTATAACAACTTCAGCAGGAAAGCTATTATCAAACAGCAACTCATAGTTTTAATTTTGCCTTTATTTGTTTTTATTTCTTGGTCTTATGTGAATTTTTTAAACACGGGTTATTTCGTTTCTTCTACCTATTTCGGATTGAATAAGATTCAGAATTGTGTCAATTTTATTGAAAAAGCTCCTGAGGAATTCAATTGGATTAAGAAACCTTATTTAGAACAAAGAGTTTTACATTTTGAAAATGGATTAGGAAACCCAATGTGTATTTGGTATGCTGTGGATAATGGCGATTTCGAATATAAAAAAATGAGTTTTCCACAATTGTCAAATGAATTCGGAAAATGTGCTGATGCTACAATCAAGAATAATTTTGGTTTGTATATCAAACAAGTAATTTTTCTTTCTTTTAAAGAGTTTTGGAATGTGGAAATGGTGAGTTCTAATTCGTTAAAAAGTTCCCTTTTTCTTAAATATGTATGGAATTTTCAAAGTTTGTTTTTACGAGTTATTAAAACTATATTTTTACTTTTAATTCCAATTTATATTTTCAATTTTTTCAAAAACAGACTTTTT
>JAUMDQ010000002.1:0-2726 GCA_032121715.1 Flavobacterium sp. | reverse complement strand
TATGCACAAGGAAACGAACCAAGTCACCATATGGCGTATTTGTACAATTACATTGGTAAACCAGAAAAAACCAAAGAAAAAGTACATTTTATTTTAAATGAATTTTACAAAAACACACCAGATGGCTTAATTGGAAATGAAGACTGCGGACAAATGAGTGCGTGGTATGTGTTGAGTTCAATTGGTTTATATCATGTTACTCCTGGAGAAATTGGTTGGGATTATGTAAAGCCTATTTTTAAAGAAGTAAAACTGAATTTAGAAGATAAAAAAGAACGTATTTTAAATGAGAAAACCTCAAAATCAAGATATGAATATTTAGATACTGAAGTAGAACAATATACTTTAGAAGGAGAAGTAGATGTTGCTTCAGCTGAAGAAAATTTTATAAAACAAATCATACCAGTCCCAACTATTCAAGCGGAAAGCATTGTGTTTAAAGATAAATTACAAATTGAAATAAAATCTCAAAATCCAAAAGATAATATTTATTACTTCATTCATTCAAAAATTGATGCTAAAAGCGTAAAAGATATTACTATATATAAAGGTCCTTTTGAAATTACTGAAACCTCAAAAATTGAATTTCATTGTCAAAATGGAGATAAACAAAGTAACTCAGTTATAGCAACATTCTATAAAAAACCTAACAATTACACAATAAAGATCAAATCGAAATACAATCCACAATATCATGCTGGTGGACCAGAAGCATTAATTGACGGTATTTTTGGAACCGAAAACTGGAAAAAAGGCGAATGGCATGGATACCAAAGTCAGGATTTTGAAGCGGTAATTGATTTACAAGTAGAAAAACCTTTGTTTTCATTTAAAGCGAACTTTTTACAAGATAGTCGCTCTTGGATTTTAATGCCAACAGAATTAGAATTTTTAGTTTCTACAGATAACATCAATTTTACATCAGTGGGAATTTTTGATATTGCTAAAAATAGCGATATTAAACCAGAAAACACCGATATAAAAACAATGGATTATGGTATTTTATTAGATTATAAAACTACCGCTCGTTATGTAAAAGTAATTGCTAAAAATTACGGCAAATTACCAGAATGGCACCAAGGTTTTGGAGGCGATGCATTTATATTTATTGATGAAATTACGGTGAAATAAATTAATAAAATTTATCATTTTCCCATTTTAATGGATTTTCAATTATATAATTTTGAATGGTATCTAATGATTTTGAATTTCGAATAATATGATCATAAAAACGAGATTGCCATCCAAAATTTGAATCTATTTTTCTGGATTCATACGAACAGCGCCCTTTGTACCATCTGATTATTTTGGAAATATTGTGTTGTAACATTGGGTTTTTATTACCAGAAAATCCACCAATATTTTTATCCGATATTTTTTCCTGTAGAGACGCGATTAATCGCGTCTCTTTTTCAATAACGAAATTGATTTCGTGATTGATTTCGTTATCAGACGCGATAAATCGCGTCTCTACGGGGTTGTTGATTATTAAAATTCCGTGAACATGATTGGGCATCACCACAAAATTTCCCAATTCAATAAATGGAAAATAATTTGGAATTTCCAGCCAAAATTGTTGTGCCAATTTTTCTAATTCGTATAATTGCATTTCTTGATTTACAATTTTCCCAAAAAAATGTTCTCGGTTTTGTGTACAAATAGTTATGAAATAGGCTCCATTTTTGGAATAATCCCAAGATTGTAGGCGCGCAGAAGATATACGGTATTTGTTTTGAAATTTGTTTTGCATGGCGTAGAATAATATATCCAGCAAAATAATAAAACATCTTTTAAAATAAAAATATTCTTTCAAACTAAATATTACTACACCACTTTCTTAAAACCTTGCGGCGTCAAATTCGTATATTTCTTAAAAACTTTAGTGAAATAGGAATAGTTTTCAAAACCTAATTCGTTCGCCACTTCGCCTATTGTCATCAGATTCGCAGATAACAAACGTTTACTTTCTAAAATAATTTTATTATAAATAAATTCGGTAAGTGTAATATCTAAAACATTTTTACAAATTCTGTTCAAATGTTTTAAACTCATATTCATTTTATCGGCGTAAAAAGAAGGTGATTTTTCAGCTTTAAAATATTGATTTACCAATTGTTCTAATTCTTTCATTTTCAGATTATACGGATGCAAATTATGATCTTGCAACGATTCATAAATTCTGGCTAATTCAATATGAATGATATCTAAAAGATTTAATAATTTATCCAATTTCTTGAATTCGTTTTTGCAGTTTTCCTCCAACAATAAATTAAAATAATTAGAAATTTCTTTAGTTTGAAATTCGCTTAAAATCATTTCTGGCGAATTTTTCAAATCTCGATAAAAGGAATAGTCATCAATTTGTTTCGAACCAAAATACACATTATAAATTTCTTGAGAATAAAACGCAACATAACCGTCAATATCTTCGGAAAGTTGCCAACTATGCACTTGGCCTGGTTTCAAAACAAATAATGAATTCGGTTGAATAGCATACGTATTAAAATCGATTGTATGAAAACCAGAACCCTTCGTAAAAAGCACTAGCAAATAAAAATTATGACTGTGCGAATTTTCAATAAAATCGTTAGCAATCAAATGCGTTTTAAAGTCATTAAAATACAAATCATTTTCCTCAGAATGACAATTGAATTTCTTAATTTGATAAACGGGTAATTTTTCCATACTACACAAATGTCTTTATATTACCTTTTTTAGCGAATATA
>JAUMDQ010000001.1:0-3772 GCA_032121715.1 Flavobacterium sp. | reverse complement strand
CATGACTTTATTCCATTCACCCATTGGATACAATTCCAAGCAAGGTTGAAATACAGAACGCTTCAATACAAAACCTTCCTCAAGATTGCCCAATTGCTTCTTGAGAGGCGCAGGCACCATTAGCCTTCCTTTTGCATCGACTTTACACTCGTATGTTCCTAAAAATGTATTCAACTTTTTTGAATGAATTAATAATGAGACAAATTTAAAAAATATTTTACCACTTTTTACCACAAACTACCACTTTGTTAATAAGTTTTTGCTCAAAAAAGACATAAATCCCACTTAGCATCAGAAAACACACTTATTAACGAAGATTTTAAGTTTTTAACTAATTTTTATTTGACTCGAAAATCCTTGTTAATTACTACAATATCCTAGCAAACAAATTGAACGTAAGGCATTTAACCAATAAACAATTTAATAATGCTGGTTATTGAACAAATGTGAAAAAATTGTGTATTTTTGTAAATATTGATTATTTTGAACACGATACAGCATTTATGATAAAGAAAGAGAAAAAATACACCTATTTTGAAGCAGGAGAAGGCACTCCGATAGTTGTTTTACATGGATTAATGGGTGGTTTAAGTAATTTTGATGGTGTGGCTAATTTTTTCCCAAAGAAAGGATACAAAGTTATTATTCCGGAATTACCTATTTACACGCAAAGTTTATTGAAAACAAATGTGAAAGCATTTGCTAGATATGTAAAAGATTTCATCACTTTTAAAGGGTATGAACGCGTTATTTTAGTTGGAAATTCTTTAGGTGGACATATTGGTTTGTATTTTACGAAACAATATCCAGAATTGGTTAGAGGTTTAGTAATTACGGGAAGTTCAGGATTATATGAAAGTGCGATGGGTGAAAGTTACCCGAAACGTGGTGATTATGAATACATCAGAAAGAAAGCAGAAGATGTATTTTACGATCCGAAAATTGCAACAAAAGAAATCATTGATGAAGTATTTGCTACAGTAAACGACAGAATTAAACTTTTGAAAACGTTAACGATTGCTAAAAGCGCGATTCGTCATAATATGGCAAAAGATTTACCAAAAATGCATGCACCTACGTGTATTATTTGGGGGAAACAAGATAAAGTAACACCGCCAGAAGTAGCTGATGAATTTAAAAAATTGCTACCAAATTCAAGCCTATATTGGATTGATGAATGCGGACATGCAGCGATGATGGAAAAACCAGACGAATTTAACGAATTGTTATACGGTTGGTTAACCGAAAAGAAATTATAATATAATTAAAGTCATTCTTTTGGAGTGGCTTTAAATTTTTGAATACCTATGAAATCGCTACAATTAAAAAATTTGCGTCAGCAAATACAAATAAATAAAAAAGCGATACCATATGTTTCAAATAAAAAACAACATTGAACATATGAAAATTAATACAGCCGAATTTGTAATTAGTAATTCCGAAGTGGAAAAATGTCCGAAAGACAGAATTCCGGAATATGCTTTTATTGGAAGATCTAATGTTGGAAAATCATCGTTAATTAACATGATTACCAACCATAAAAACCTAGCTAAAACTTCTGGAAGACCAGGAAAAACTCAGTTAATTAATCATTTTTTAATTAACAAAAACTGGCATTTAGTCGATTTACCTGGTTATGGTTATGCGAAAGTTTCGAAAACGACGAAAGCGAAATTTCAGCAATTTATTACTGACTATTTCGAAACCAGAGAACAATTAATTTGTGCGTTTGTTTTAGTGGATATTAGACATGAACCACAAAAAATTGATACCGAATTTATTGAATATTTAGGCGAAAGCGAAATTCCATTTTGTATTGTTTTTACGAAAGCCGACAAGTTAGGAAAAACGCATATTCACAAACATGTGGAAGCGTACAAGAAAAATTTATTAGCGAATGATTGGGCGGAAATGCCTCAATATTTTGTGACTTCTGCCGAAAGTACTTTGGGTAAAGAAGAAATTTTGACTTATATCGACGAAGTGAATCAAAGCTTGTTTACGGGTTCTGATTTTTAATAACAGGCACACCGATTTTACGGATTTATGCAGATTTAATTCCTGATATTTACAAAACAAAAAACTCCCAAAATTGGGAGTTTTTTTTATGATTTTGTTTTGAATTTATTATCTCACCAACAACGAATGCTGTGTCATTACTTCAGGCTGAGCAATTCCCATTAAATCTAAAATAGTTGGTGCTATATCACCTAAAACTCCTGATTGAATGTGAATTTTATCGTTATCAACTAAAATCACTGGAACTGGATTTGTAGTATGTGCCGTATTTGGAGAACCATCGCAGTTTATCATCGTTTCACAATTTCCGTGATCAGCGATTACAATTGTTGTATAGTGGTTTGCTAAAGCAGTTTCAATAATTTCTTTTACACAAACATCAACGGCTTCACAGGCTCTTATAGCCGCTTCCATTACACCAGTATGCCCAACCATATCGCCATTAGCAAAATTTAAACACACGAAATCTACTTCACCTTTTTCCAATTCTGGTACTAAAGCGTCTTTTAATTCGAAGGCACTCATTTCTGGTTGTAAATCGTATGTAGCAACTTTTGGAGAGTTTTTTAAGATTCGAGTTTCGCCAATAAAAGGCTCTTCTCTTCCGCCAGAAAAGAAAAACGTTACATGTGGATATTTCTCTGTTTCTGCAATTCGGATTTGTTTTTTCCCAGCTTTAGAAAGCACTTCACCTAGAGTTTCAGTAATATTATCTTTATCGTAAATCACATGAACATTATGATATGTATCATCATAATTGGTAAGTGTTACAAAATACAAGGGTAATTTATGCATGTTTTCCTCATGACAATCTATTTGTGAAAGTACTTCTGTTAATTCTCTACCTCTATCGGTACGGAAATTAAAGAAAATCACCACATCATCATTCTGAATAGTCGCTAATGGGTTTCCAAAAGAATCAACAGAAACTAACGGATTAATAAATTCATCAGTGACATTATTATCATAACTTTTTTGAATGCTATCTACTAAATTCGTTGATTTTTCTCCAACACCATTTACTAATAAATCGTAAGCAAGTTTTATGCGTTCCCAACGTCGGTCTCTATCCATGGCATAATATCTTCCTACAACAGAAGCTAATTTCGCATGGGTATTTGATAAAAAACCTTGTAAATCTTGAATGTATTTTTTTCCTGATTTTGGATCAACATCTCTTCCGTCAGTGAAAGCATGAACGAATGTGTTTTTTACACCATTTTCTTCAGCTGCTTCAATTAATCCACGCAAATGTGACGTATGAGAATGCACACCCCCATCTGAAACTAATCCTAAAAAATGGACTTTTTTATTATTTGCTTTTGCGTAATTGAAAGCCTCAATTAGTGGTTTTTCGTTTTTTAGCGTATGATTTTGAACAGCTAAATTAATTTTTGCTAAATCTTGATACACGATTCTGCCAGCGCCTAAATTCATGTGACCGACTTCCGAATTACCCATTTGACCTTCTGGCAAACCTACATGAAGTCCATCTGTGCGTAATTCGGCATTAGGATAATTCTTGTAAAGTGAATCTATAAAAGGCGTACTAGCATTATCTATTGCAGAAACTTTTGGATCTGGAGAATGTCCCCATCCGTCCAAAATCATTAAAATTACTTTCTTATTCATTGTTGTATTATTTAAGTTACGAAGTTACTAAATTTTTATTCGTAGCCTTAAAAATATTATTAACGAAAAGGTTTTCTTAAATTATTTTTTATTTCGAAGGTACTACACTTTAGATTTAAAA